>SEBM01000565.1 GCA_004296145.1 Flavobacterium sp. | reverse complement strand
GTGATATATCTGGCAAGTTGTCTTTTTGATCTTTACTAAAGAAAATTTTAATTTTAGGATTTCCCTTGGGAACAATATCAATACTCTTTGAATCAAAAATTACGACATTGTACTCCGAATAGCCGTGAGCTGAGTTATATTTAATTCCGTTATATCCGGATTTTTTTGCACAATCCATTAAAAATCTTGTGATATAATAATCTGGCTTCCAATTTTCTACATTCCTATCCTTCTTAATTAAAGAATCTTTAATATTCAGCGCAATCATTAGTGTTTGAGTCGAAGTGCTTAAGTTTGTCCAATCAAATGTTAGATCTAAAATTTTATCTATCGGCCTAAGGACGGTAAATTTTTGAACCCAAACTACAATTCCTCTATCTCCATAAATTACTTCTTTAATTGCAGTTTCTTTATTATTAGCGAGATATAAATGACTCTGACCTGCATGATTAAATCTTCCCTCTGTAGGTTTTCCAATTGGAGGCTGGAGCATTTTGTCAGCTTCATAAATTTCGGATGATTGTACTCTACGGGCGCGGAAAAAATTACCGCTAACATCAGTAATCGGCAACTTTGACTGTTCAATCTCTGAGTATATCTTTTTAGCTAATTTATTTTGCATCGCTAGCATTGGGTATGTTTCTAGCTCATTTTCGAAAACACTGACTTCCTTTTTGAATAATTTTGAAGCCTTTTCAAAATGCTCGTCTAACTCACGCTCGTAGTCCGTTTCCAAACCTACATTTGACATTAAGTCAAATGTGCTGTTACCACATCCTGGACAAAATAGGTGTTCAACTATCTTTTCTTTGGATTCTTCACCAATTTCATGTTCTGATAGAAGGTCATACAAATCTGTTTTGATACCATAAATCCATACAACGTCACCTCCGTCATACGGCTGATCGTAATCGCAGTATTTGATTTGGGATTGGATTTTTTTTCTTATACCTTCCTCGCGTTGGGTTAATTTGGGTTTTTCAGGTTCCATACTATTTATTCTTATCAATATTAATCGCAGTTCGCACAATCTCACTAATATTATATACTCTTAAGATTTTGGTAACTGTTTCATCATGTTTAGTTCGGATTTTTACTTGGAGTTCTTTTTGATGTTTAAAATGTTCTTTATCAACTGAACTAGGTGTTATAAGTTCGATGCTTTCTATACTTTCCGGTCTATTTTTCTTATATTTTTTTGCTTCTCGCTCAAATGCTACTTCGTCAATTTCCCAACAAATGATTTCCGGTTTAGTCCTATAATCATGTTGATGTAATAAAAATTTATGTAGAGATGTTTCTATTTCTAAATGCCCTACAAAATCTGGCATTCGACGGCTTTGTGTAATGTTCCATTGTACTAGGCAATCAATATGGCTTCCGCCGCTACTACTGATAATTTCAAACTCAAGTAACTTTAATTGACAAAGCTCTGCAATTATAATTACAACTTCCTGCTCATAATTCGGGGAGTATTTGAATTTCAATCCTAATCGAGCTAAGTCGCTATGAACATTCTGTATTCGCTCGATAGCAATGTCGCGGAGTCTATTATAAGAATTTAAGTATACATCCTCAGATACTAAATTTTTTATAAGTAAGAAATCGTTAATCAAGTTTTGGACTTGATCTTTTAACTGATCGCAAATTCTTTCGATTACCCTATCATCAAAAAAATCTTCACGGTTAGCTTGGATTTTTGTAAATAAATAGTCTGCTTCTACGAATCCAGTAATCCTTGAATCTATTGAACCAGGTGAAGTTAAATTGGGTCTAAGTCTCTGATACAAATTGTGTTCAATTACACGACCATGGACTCTAAGAAATATACCCCTTTTAAAACTAGGAATAGTTTCGTTTGGATTGTCTGGATTGTAGTAGACATGGAGATCTACTGGAGAGATGTATGTCGGATCTAGGTCTTCGAGTTTAATCTTAAATTCTTTACTTTCCCAATTGTTGTTTGGATAATCATCTTTTTTTATATCTGAATTATTCAGTTCAACTTTAAAATTAGATGAAAGAGGTAAGTTGCTAAGCTTGTATTTAATTATATTAAATGTATTTGACAAGTCCAGCTTAGTATTTTCAATTTCAATAGTTGTTCCTGAAACGGTCTCATTACCATCAATAAGATGCATTGAAAAATCATCGTTATCTTGTACTTCTGAAATAGGTATCCCATCAGTTTTACCATCTTCATTAAATTTTCTTTGGATAATTAGGCAAAGAGATTTTTCACCATTTTTTTTAGTGAAAATTGTAATCTTATTCCCAAGGGATAAAAATGAAATAATTCCAATACCAAAAGATCCCAAGTACTGTCGCGCAAATACTGGTGTTAATATCTCGTTTTCGACAAAATCTTTTTTCTTCGATTTAGCAATTGTTGTAAGGATTTTTAAGTCAGCTTTATCCATACCACAGCCATTATCCAAAATCTGAATTTTTTGATTTTCGCCGCTGCTGATTATCTTTACAATAGACGCATCTGCGTCATATGAGTTAGCAGCAATTTCTACTAAAACATTTTCTGGTCGATAAATCGTCTTTCCTAAAAGCTCAATAAGCGCCGTTTTATCTATACTCCATTCAATTGGGTGCTCGGTAGTGGTACTCATGTTTTCCTGTAATTTTAACATTAAGTTCCAAATATATTTAAATTACCAGTTAAATACACTGGTGATAATACCTATTTTTAAATATTAAGTAAAAGTACCTATCAAAATCCTTACCCCAGCTCATGATCCGTT
>SEBM01000564.1 GCA_004296145.1 Flavobacterium sp. | reverse complement strand
AACATAAAATTAAAATAGGTAAATCTACTCATAAGAAACTGTAAAGGCATGTGAAGAATCTCAAATTGATAAAACATTATTTCAATGCGATGAAGATAGTAGAAATAGGTTTATTTTAAATCTACTTAAATTTAGTAATAAATATGTTGTTGCGAATCAAGAACAAGTTGGATTATCAGGTAATTTAACGGATGTTAATTCTGGAGAAGCAGACGGTATTATTAAGGATTTAAATCAGAGAACTATTTCATACATCGAGTTTTTCAATTTATCATCAACTAAATGTAGTTATGAAAATCATTTGACCAATAAAAAGGTAATTACTGACCATATAAATAAGTTAGAAAACAGATATGATATTAATCTTGGACTTTCAATAAAATTTATTGTAATATATTATAATGTTGGAGATAATTCTTTTGGGGTTGAATCTAATAAATATAAAGAGTTTATCGAAAAAGGCGAATGTTTTATATTTAAGTTGAATGAGGTAAATGAAATTAGTATTCCTTCTACTATTGGAATTGTAAATACAGGAATAAGAATTTTTAAAACTTTACACAATAGAGATGAAAAAAATGTCTTTTTATATCATGTGTTAGTAAGGTTTCCTCAGAAAAAAAAATAAATAATGACCATCCAAAACCTAAAATCCCAAAACCTAATCCTTTTCGAAGTAATTTCAGGAAGTAAATCTTTTGGGTTAGATACACCAACATCAGACACCGATATAAAAGGCGTTTATTATCTTCCGAAAAAAAAAATCTTTGGGTTAGATTATATTCCGCAGATTGCTAATGAAACCAATGATGAGGTTTATTATGAAATTGGTCGTTTTGTAGAATTGCTGCTCAAAAATAATCCTAATATTCTGGAGATTCTGGCTTCGCCGGAAGATTGTATTTTGTACAAACATCCGTTAATGGAAAACCTGAAAATAGAAGATTTTCTATCCAAATTGTGTAAAGATTCTTTTGCCGGTTATGCCGTTACGCAAATTAAAAAGGCGAGAGGTTTAAAAAAGAAAATTGTAAATCCGTTACCAAAAGAAAAGAAAAGTCTTTTGGATTTTTGTTATGTTTTAAAAAATTATAAAACGATTCCAGTATCAGAATTTCTGGCAGAAAATAATTGGAGGCAAGAACAAATTGGTTTGGTTGATCTTCCCAATTCAAGAGGAATGTTTGCAATGTTTTATGACGCCGAAAAAACGTTGGGTTACAAAGGAATAGTTCAGAAAGAAAACTCCAATGAAGTTTCACTTTCGTCGATTCCTAAAAACGAAAAACTGAGAGGTTATTTATCCTGCAATCAGGACGGATATTCAAAATATTGTAAAGAATACACCGAATACTGGAATTGGATTGAAAAACGCAACGAAGACCGTTACAATACGAATCAGCAGCACGGAAAAAATTACGACAGCAAAAACATGATGCATACGATTCGTCTTTTGCAGATGGCAGAACAAATTCTTTCAACAGGGAAATTAAATATCAGAGTTCCGAACCGGGAGGAACTATTAGATATAAAAGCGGGAAACAAAGAATATGATGATTTACTCGAAATGGCAGATAATTTAATTGCTTCAATCGAAAATCATTATAAAATTTCGACTTTGCCTGAAAAACCAAATGAAGAAAATGCTATTAAAACTTTGATTACAATTAGAGAAGAATTATATCAATAATATCTTTTTCTGGAGATTTTTGTACTTTTATGTATGCTTTTAGAATTGTTTTAAATTGTAAGTTAAAACTTATATTTTAATTTAAAAACATATCTTTGCAAAGTCAAAATACATCTAGGATTTATATCCTAAACTTAATTTAAGTTAACAATAACGAGCCCTCATTCACGTTGCGGGGACTAGTGATAGCCCTAATCTCACTCCTAGAAGTGTTTTGACACAACCGAAGATGGGGGCTTCGTGCGTTTAAAATTTTCAGATATGTCACAAGAAAATCAAAAAACACAACAAGAAGTAATGCCTTCAGTGGCGAACTTCCTTTCAGACGTTTGGTTTGAGGGAGAATTTAAAAATCAGCCTTTGTACCTGCAGGAAATCTTCGAGCTTGTACTCGAAACAGAAACAGGTAACAATCTCAATTTAAGGCTCAAAATGTTAAGCTGTCTCAGAACAAGCAGAAATCTGGCCAGGACTTTGGCGCCGTTTTCAAATACGCAGATTGTAAATGCTTGCAACATTATGGCCGCTGCGAAAACAAATTAAATAAAAAGAAATACCCTCAAACATTAAACTTGCGGGTATTTTTATTAAACTGTGAATGTTTTTCACCTTCGTATATCTTGATTGAACATTATTTTTCTTTTTTGTTCATTTCTTTTTTAAACTTAGTTTTCTGATAAAATCGTCTAATTCTTTTGATTCATAAAATTCCAGACACATACTTGTAATGGTATTACTGCGACCATTTTCAGAATAGTAGGAGCTTTCAAAAAAATAATAACTGGCAGTAATCTTTTCAGTAAATTTTCTAATTTCTTTACTTTCGTCCTCATAAATTTTTCCCAGATGGATGAATTGATTACTTGATTTATCACTTATTTGAAATTTATCATTTAAATATTCTGTATCAAACTTATTATTGTTGACATAAATGCAGTCACAATAAGCATACTTTTTCATGTATTTAATCTTATCATTTGCTGTTTGCGAATAAGAAAAAAAAGGAATAAAAAAAGCATTGATAAACAATAACGACCGAATTATTTTAGTTTCCATATTCTTATTC
>SEBM01000563.1 GCA_004296145.1 Flavobacterium sp. | reverse complement strand
ATTTTGTATCTTTATAAAATAAATTTATAATCATGACCATTCAACAATTAAAATATATCGTTGCATTAGACGAAGAACGCCATTTTGCAAGAGCTGCAGAGGTTTGTATGGTTTCACAGCCGGGACTGACTATTCAACTAAAAAATTTGGAGGAAGAAATCGGAATTAAAATTTTTGACAGAACAAAAGTGCCTTTAACGCCAACTCATCTCGGAAAAGAGATTATTAGCAGGGCAAAAAAAATTCTGCGCGAAACCAATGAAATAAGGGATTTTGTCGTGAATGAAAAAAATGCGTTAAAAGGCGAATTAAAAGTTGGTGTAATTTCGACTTTATCTCCCTATTTGATTCCGTTGTTTATAAAAGTAATGAAAAATATGACACCAGAGGTTCATTTCATTATTAAAGAAGCGAACACCGGACAATTAATGCACGATGTAGAAACCGGAGCGATTGATGTTGCGATTATGGCAACGCCGACGGGAAATAAAAACCTCATCGAACATCCTATTTTTCAGGAACCTTTTGTTGCTTATCTAAATAAAGATCACGCTATGGCAAAAGCTGATTTTTATGAAATTCAACCAGGAGACAAGCCAATGTTATTGTTGCTTCAAAACGAATATTGTTATAATGCACAATTATTAGACATCTGCGGATTGAAAGCGCCCGGCCCAATAAAAGATCAGTTTGCTTATGATATTAGTTCCATAGAAACTTTAAAAAACCTTGTTCGCGCCGAATTAGGTTTTGCCATTATTCCGCAGCTTTCTGTTTTGAATGAAAAAGAAACGGAACTTTTTAAACCTTTTAAAGATCCTAAACCGGTACGTGAGATTAGTTTTGTGGTTTCTGATACTTTTTCGAAGAAATTATTATTAGAAAAAATGAATGAAGCGATTTGGAGCTGTCTTCCGGATTCTATTAAAACAAATCTGAACTACAGAAAAATCAGATGGAATGATTCTCCTTATTTTATTGATGCTGTGAGTAAGTTTTGATATTTTTTTTTAACCGCAAAGACGCTAAGTTTTACGCAAGGTTCGCCAAGTTTAATAAAGCTTTGCGAACCTTGCGTTTTTTCTTTGTGTGCTTTGCGGTTAAAAATTAAACATACAATGCAAATCTTTGAATTTTAATATCTTTATATTTCAATTAATCAACTAAACCAAATGATTGAAAATTTTCCGTTTTATTTAGCACTTATAGTGGTGATTTTATTTTTGATAATGCTCGCCAACAAAATAAAAGTAGCCTATCCAGTATTATTAGTTTTAGCCGGATTGGGAATCAGTTTTATTCCCGGAGTTCCGATTCTTCATATTGAACCCGAAATGCTTTTCATAATTTTTCTTCCACCATTATTATATGAAGCTTCGTGGAGTATTTCCTGGAAGGAACTTTGGCGCTGGCGACGCATCATTTGTAGTTTTGCTTTTGTTGTAGTTTTCCTGACGGCATTATCTGTAGCGTTTGCAGCCAATCATTTTATTCCGGGATTTTCATTGGCTTTGGGTTTTTTACTGGGCGGAATTGTTTCTCCTCCGGATGCTGTAAGTGCCGGTGCAATCCTGAAGTTTGTAAAAGTTCCCAAAAGGCTTTCTTCTATTTTAGAAGGAGAGAGTTTGCTGAACGATGCCTCTTCACTGATTATTTTTCGCTTTGCGTTAATTGCTGTGGCAACGGGACAATTTATCTGGTATAAAGCGGCTTTGAGTTTTAGCTGGATGTTAATTGGTGGTGTTGGAATTGGGTTATTGATTGGTCTAATTTTTATGAAAGCGCATAAATACCTGCCAACAGATTCGAATATTGATATTGCTATGACTTTTCTGGCGCCGTATCTTATGTATATTGGGGCAGAAGAGGCACATAGTTCGGGTGTTTTGGCTGTAGTGAGCGGTGGTTTATTTTTATCTTATAAAAGACATAGTTTTCTCGATAGCCGTTCCCGCATAAGAAGTTTAAATGTCTGGGAAAGTTTTTGTTTTGTTTTAAACGGAATTGTATTTCTATTAATCGGTTTGGATTTACCTGAAATTACACAAGGTTTGGGAGATGTCAGTCTTTCTTCTGCGATTGGTTATGGTGTATTAATTACGGTTGTATTGATGGTTGCGAGAATTATATCGGCTTATGGTGCGGTTGTCGTGACTTTGATTGCACGTAATTTTATAAAAGTCGCAGATTCCAGGAATCCGGGTTATAAAGTTCCGTTGCTAATTGGCTGGTCGGGAATGCGTGGTGTAGTTTCACTTGCAGCCGCTTTGTCTATTCCATTGCATTTGGATAACGGAAACGCTTTTCCACAAAGAAACTTAATTCTCTTTATCACATTTGTGGTTATTCTACTGACTTTACTGGTTCAGGGAATTACTTTACCATTTTTAATCAATAAAATACATATTCCTGACGTTGATCAATTAATTCCTGAAGAAGAAACAGAACTTTTAATTCGTCAGCAATTGGCCGAAAAAGCACTGGAACATTTGCATTCTAATTATAGTGAATTACTAAAAGAACAGCCAGCTTTGCAACAATTGGCGCGTAAATGGGAAGATAATAAGAAAATGGCGAACGATACGACTATGGCAGAAGAGTGTAAGGTAGTTTATCTTGAAATTTTAAGTGAACAAAGAATCTGGCTTTTAAACAAAAATAAAGAAGAAGAAACGCTGAACGAAGAAATAATAAGAAAGCAATTGCAGTATCTGGATCTTGAAGAAGAAAGATTGCGATATATTTAAAGTATATTTA
>SEBM01000562.1 GCA_004296145.1 Flavobacterium sp. | reverse complement strand
GTACATATTAATTACCCTGTTGTTGATTTGCTTTAAATCCTACAGTCAAACACAATTATCTAAAACAGCATTAACAGAATACTCTTATTATTCGTATTATGAATATCGATATGGGACAGGGTCTTTTAAACCGATGATAGATAATGGTATGACAAGATTTGGATATTTGGATAGAGCAAATATTGCTGTTGGTATGGAAAATTTGTCAAAGAATGTTGCGTTCAGAGAAAAAACTTTTAATGTTCTTTATACGGAAATAGGGTCAAATAGTACATACTTATTTCAAAATCTAGTTAGTTTGGGCATTTCTGCAACCAGTTCAAGAGAAATATCTAATTACATTATTGAAAAGTTTGGAGCAGTAGAGAGAAAATTAAGGCTAGAAGAAGAGAAAAGGCAAGTGTTACAACAAAAAAATGATTATCAAGTAGCAAAAAAAGAGTTTAGCAGTTTACTTGCAAAATACCAATCTGGGGAATTGATTTTTGATAGTTCAGCTAGTGGAACATCTGCTTTTGAGTATAGTAATTTGTTGCCTGAATCAGAAACCCAATTACTTCTAAATACAAAGAGGATTAAGATTTCATTTTCTAAAGATAGTTTAATCAAATTTTTACCTGCTCACTTTAATAATGGTAATATATATCTGGTGGTTTCAAATGATGGAAAATTGTTGAGTTTAGAAAGTCTAGACAAGGAGAAAATTATAAGTATTGTCGATTACCCTTTACTAAACCAATGGATTAAAATAGATGGGCAATTTTTTTTAACACATAAAGACAAAACTTTTCCTGTTTCTTATAAATGCCCTGCAATGGTATTGGAAACTAATAATTATGTAGCAGAGAATTTTTTCTATTTTTCAATCGGAAATAAAGAAATTGAGTTTATCAATGATAAGCACATAATCAATAGTGACTTTTATAACAATATACCTGGTCTGGAAAAAAAAACATTTTTCATTTATGAAAAGGATAAAATACAAAGTCAAATACTCTCACTATCTGGTGCAAAAAAAATTAGTGAAGTCAAGAAGATTTCTAATGTAGGAAACGCATCAAGTATTGTTAATGCTATGCCAAATGACAATGGAAGGAAAGCTATAAATGATAATCTTTTCAGATTTATAGATGCTACAAAAAAGCAAAGCAACTCCATAAGGTCTTTGATAAGTAATGTTGATGTTGGCATTAGTCAAGTGAAAGAACTTGATAAGAGTTATGCGTTGGAAGTTTTTAACCCATATCGAGGGAAATTTATGAAGGTTAGGTAATCTTTTTATTATCTAAAAGATTAAACACTAGTAATAATTTTTGCATTTAAGGGGTTAAAATTTAATAGTGATAATATTACCCCCATAATGCAAAAGATTTTCTTAGATAAAAGGATTTACCAGTATTTGAATATTATAAAGTGAATTATGAACTCTTATGAACTTGCAATTCAAAAAACCATACATCAACTAAGTGAAAGTAAAGAAAATTTAGTTGATAATATTTTTCAAATTGCCATCAATGGTGAACTTAAAGTTTGGAGTGAAATTACGGAAGTTGGAGAGCATTATTTTTTCAGTAAGGAACTTCTACAAAGTTTAGAAGATGAAAAGGTGCAAATGCTTATTTCATTAGTTGAACAAATGGAATTTTTTATTAATAATTATTTTACAGATTGAGTAATTATGTTCAATTTTTTTACATTTTGTTTAACCTATAAAGAATATGGTATATTAGTGGAATAGACTATTTTAACCCACTCATCAAAATTGAAAAAAAAGAAAAAGAGATATTTTTCAAGTAGACAAAGATATCAAGAGAAAAGGTCTGGAAAGGTTTACAGAGACTTACGTAGAAGAAGATTAGAAAGATGGAAATCAAGTAGTTATATAATCAGAAGTAAATCAGTTGTTAGAGAACATGAGATAGTAAATTTACCTGCTCCTCCAGATTTTAGTTTAGTGAATAACACGAATACTGTCCTAAATTATATTGAGAACGCAAGGAAAACACTAAAGAGACAGAAAGAGATAATATTTGATATCTCTAAAATAACCAATCTCACTCCCGAAACTATACCACTGTTAATTTCCCATATTAAGGATTTGAAATTTAGGAATTTCATGACGATTCATGGAAATGCTCCTGATGACGACAAATTCAAAAAGTTGTTTACTGAGTCGGGTTTCTATAAACACGTTAGAAGCAAAAATGAATTCGTTGTCAGTGTAAATAATTTGATGCACAATGAATCGAATTTCAAGGTTAAACCTGAACTTGCTGGAGAAATTGTTGAGATGATTATGGAAAGGGGCAATCTCAGTGATTTGTTTATAGAACCAATATATAATATCTTTATCGAATTGATGTCAAATACCCACCATCATGCCGACTTATCAAAATACGGGTCTTCGAAGTGGTGGTTGTTTTTGTTTATTGATAATGATGCAAAAAAAATATCAATTAGTTTTATTGATTTAGGTGTGGGGATCTTTAAAAGTATGATTGTTAAATCTTATATAAAAAGAATAGGTTTAACAACTAGATTAATTGACAACTCGATTTTAGTCAAGGATATTTTAAATGGAAAAATTCAATCAAGAATCGAGAAAGATAATGAAATAAGAGGAAAGGGAATTCCACAGGTTGTTCAGTATGCAAGAGAAGGTTGTTTCAACAAATTTTATCTCATAACAAATAATATAATGATTGATTTAAAAGATTCTTCATTTAAAAAATTAACATCAGAACTCAAAGGAACCTTTTACTA
>SEBM01000561.1 GCA_004296145.1 Flavobacterium sp. | reverse complement strand
AAAAAAGTGAAAATATAAAAGCGGAAACTTTTCCGCTTTATTCATAATAATATTATTTTATATTTTATTTTTCTTCTGCTTATTGTCAAGATTTTCCATTTCAGATAATGATTGAAAATCAAAAATAAACCAATTACAGCCAATAAACTAATGATATATACGATATAATTTGAAGATTTTTCGGGCTGGGCAATACTTCCGTAATACACAAACGCACTCCAGAAATAAGGAGATTTTTTAGCATTCGGAATATCCGGATTTTTTAAGAAATCACGTTTTGCATTGGCATTGGCCTCAAAATAAGATTGTTTATTTTTGATGTTTTTATAAAAATCCGCCATAAAAACAGAAGTCGTAAAGTCGTTTACCTTCCATAACGAAAAAAGTAAATTCTGCGCCCCTGCAAACTGAAAACCTCTTGCAATACTCATCGCGCCTTCCGCTTTATAGAGTTTTCCTATTCCGGTTTCGCAGGCACTCAGAACAACCAAATCGGGTTTGATAGTAAGATCATACAATTCTGAATATAAGATTTCCTGATCGTAAAATTTAATACTGGCTGGCATTTCCAAATCGCCGGAAGAAGCGTGCGTACTCAAATGCAAAATAGAATATTGAGCGGCATTATTCTTAAAATTAGAAAACGTCGCAGTATTATTTTCAAAAAATTGTCCGTCAAAATTATCCTTTATAGACTGCAATTCATTTTTTGAAAAAGTCAAAGTATATTTCGTTTTTTCGAAGACCGGAAAAATGCCCAAAACAGTTTTTTTAGTATTCGAAAACGGAATTGAGTTAAGATAAAACGTAGCAGAATTAGTGTAACCAACATTAAAATCATTCACCAAATAATGCATTTTAGCAAAATTTGTTGTTTTGGATTCTTTTGTAATCAAAGCTTCAAAAGGAAGAAAATTCAAAACACCATCCGGAATCACAACAAGGTTTTTGTATTTTTTAAAATCAGGAATTTTAAGCTTTTTGTAAATGATATGACCAAGTGTATTATAAAGTTGCGGATTATTGGTTATCGCATTCGGATCATTAAAAAAGCGAATAAAATTCATCAGATTTGTAAAATCAGAACCTTCTGAAGAAATATAATCCAGCGTAATTTTATTGTTCTGAACAGTAAATTTGTAAATACCACTTGCACCAAAAAAATACGAAAGCATGATCGCTTTGTCTTCTTCTAATTTTGAATATAATTTTTGTAAATCGAGTCCTGAATCAGTTTCCGTATCATTTTTGGATTGTTTTTTTTTAAGAAGCAGCATCAGTTCGTTTTGCTTTTTAATGGCTTCGTTTATTTTAGAAATATCGGCCACTTCCAGTTTTTGCTGTTCTTTTATAATAACCGTATTCCAATTTTGGAGTTGTTGTAAAATCAGTTTTTCTTCTCTTGAATAGTTCTCAGAATTGTTGAGATGATTTTTCAAAACGACAGATTTGCTTTGTTCCGAAAGTAAAAAGGCATTTTCAAGATAAACCGATTTTTTTTCTTTTTCATATAAAGAATCATAAATAGAAATGCATTTTTCAATTCGGTTTCTGTTTCTAATCTGAGTTACAATTTTTGAGTTTTCGTAAACCAAAAGAGACTGAAAAATGTCTTCAATATAAAGAGCAAGCGAATAACTTTTCAGGGCATTTTCAGGCTGATTTTGCTTTATATAAATTGCTGCTTGTAAATCTAAAGCATCCAACAAAACAGTTTCTGCATAAAGCGAATTCTGATTCGGAAGAATACTCTTTGAGGCAGCATAACCCGGAATTAGTGTCTTAAAAACAGTCTGAATATTTTGCTCTGATTCTGTTATTTTTTCTTGTTTGAAAGAAAGAAAAGCAGCCTCATAATAAAACTGTGCTATTTTTCGGGGTTCCTTATTTTTGATTTTATTGAATTCCTTTTTTGCTTTTTTAAAATATTCAGAAGCATTATTAAAATCATTTTGCTCTGCTTTTAATTTGGCTAAATTTCGATAAGCATTCGCTAAAGTTTCAGTTTGCGATTTGTCATTTTTTAATAAAGAAACAGCTTTTAGAAATGAATTTTCCGCCAACGTTTTTTTAGAAGATAAAACATAATTGGCCCCTAAATTATTCAATAAAACTCCTTTTTGTACAGAAGTTAATTTCTCGGTCTGAATCGTTTTTTCGATTAAATCAGTCGCCTCAAAAACATTTCCGGTATTCTGATAAACATTAGATAAATTAAGGATAGCAGCTACTTTCTGAGATTCATTTTTTTCAATATTGGCAATAAAATAATATTGTTTGATCGTGTTTTCGGCATTTTCATAATCACCAAGAATCGTGTATAAATTGCCCAGAGGTTTCAGGCAATATTCGATAATATCATAGTTTTTGAGTTTGTTTTTCTGATAAAGCTGCCAGGCTTTTTCGTAACTTTTTATAGCATTTTCCGATTGTCCAAACAGGTTTTCATAATACGCTTTATTGCAGTTCAGCACCACAATTGCCAATAATTCTTCTTTGGATTTAGGTTTTGGATTTTTCCAAAAATCAATTTCTGCTTCCTTTAAATTTGGTAACGCTTCCGCGGAAGGATTTGCAGTAAAAACATCTATCGCATTATAAAGTTTATCTTCCTGACCAAGCGGTTTCTGTCCGAAAATATTCAGACTTATAAAGAGAAGTATTAAACCATATAAGTTATATAAGTTCATATAAACAGTGTGAAATATAGATAAAGAAAAGCAATATAATAATCAAAATCCAGCTAAAATGAACTTATAAAACTTATATGG
>SEBM01000054.1 GCA_004296145.1 Flavobacterium sp. | reverse complement strand
AGATAATAAGAAGCAAAACCACCTCGCAATCCTGAACTTTGAAGCGGACAATTATAATAACCCAAAAACAGGCGCTATTTCTGTTAATTTACCCGCGGCATGTAAACCAACATATCCAAATGGTACCACTATGTACCGTATAACGAAAACTTTTTCTCACACAGGTGGAACTGTGGATATCAAATGCTGGGACAAGCTTGTACAAACTAATGATCCAAATCCAAATTGTGATGAAAGTTGGTCTGTAGATAATTTGAATGTGAAGGCAATCACACTATGAGGAGTTTGAAGTTTGCCATTTTAACATTTGTTATAATAATGTGAACCATTATGGAAAAAGGTTTTTAAGTCGTATCTTTGCAGATAATTTCATTTCTGCATTGACATACAGCACTTTAAAATGTAATAATTCGATTACTTTTTTAATGAATAATAAGGAATGTTGAAAAGATAAATACCATAAAAAAATGATAAAAGTTTCTGATACAGCCAAAAAGAAAATCATCGATTTGATGAGTGACGATGGTTTTGATGCCGCTCACGATTACGTACGCGTAGGTGTAAAAAGTGGTGGATGCTCTGGTTTGTCTTATGATTTAAAATTTGACAAAACAAAAGGCGACGACGATAAAATATTTGTAGACAACGACATAACAATTGCAGTTGAAAAAAAATCATTTCTGTATTTAGCCGGAACAACTCTTGAGTTTTCTGGTGGATTAAACGGAAAAGGTTTTGTTTTCAATAACCCAAATGCAAGCAGAACTTGTGGTTGTGGAGAATCTTTTTCACTATAAATAAAAGAATCTATAAAGCTTAAACTTTTCGAAATCAAACATTTCTGAGAGTTTTAAAAAAATAAAAAATGTCAAAATACACTGAAGACGATTTAAAAATCGAACTCGAAACTAAAGAATACGAATACGGATTTTATACCAATATAGAATCTGAGACGTTTCCTATTGGCTTAAACGAAGATATTGTTAGAGCTATTTCTCTTAAAAAAGAAGAGCCTGAATGGATGACTGACTGGCGCATCGAGGCTTTCCGTGCATGGAAAGAAATGATCGAGCCGGAATGGGCAAACGTTCATTATGAAAAACCGGATTTTCAGGCGATTTCATATTATTCTGCTCCAAAGCAAGTTGATCCAAACAAAACTCTGGACGATGTTGATCCTGAGCTTTTAGAAATGTACAAAAAGTTAGGAATCTCTGTTGACGAACAAAAAATGATGAACAATGTCGCTATGGATATTGTTGTCGATTCTGTTTCTGTTGCAACGACTTTCAAGAAAACTTTGGCAGAAAAAGGAATTATTTTCTGTCCAATTTCTGAAGCTATTAAAGAACATCCGGAATTAGTAAAAAAATATTTAGGAACTGTTGTACCTCAAAAAGACAACTTCTACGCAGCATTAAACTCAGCGGTTTTCTCTGACGGAAGTTTCTGTTATATTCCAAAAGGTGTTCGTTGCCCAATGGAACTTTCAACTTATTTCAGAATCAATCAGGCAGGAACAGGACAATTCGAAAGAACGCTTGTTATTGCAGATGCAGGGAGTTACGTTTCTTACCTTGAAGGTTGTACTGCGCCAAGCCGTGACGAAAATCAATTACACGCTGCTGTAGTTGAATTAATCGCTTTGGATGATGCAGAAATTAAATATTCTACTGTTCAAAACTGGTTTCCTGGAAACAAAGAAGGAAAAGGTGGAGTTTATAATTTCGTAACCAAAAGAGGTTTATGCGAAACTAACGCTAAAATTTCCTGGACACAGGTTGAAACAGGTTCTGCAGTTACGTGGAAATATCCTTCTTGTGTATTAAAAGGAGATAACTCGGTTGGAGAATTTTATTCTATCGCCGTTACTAATAATCACCAACAGGCTGATACCGGAACAAAAATGATCCATTTAGGAAAAAATACTAAATCGACTATTATTTCTAAAGGTATTTCGGCTGGAAAATCACAAAACAGTTATAGAGGTTTGGTGCAAATTTCGCCAAGAGCGGAGAATGCAAGAAACTTTTCGCAATGTGATTCTCTTTTGATGGGTAACAATTGCGGAGCGCATACTTTCCCTTATATCGAAAGTAAAAATCCATCAGCAAAAATTGAGCACGAAGCAACTACAAGTAAAATTGGAGAAGATCAGGTTTTTTATTGCAACCAAAGAGGTATCCCGACTGAAAAAGCCATTGCCTTAATTGTAAACGGTTTCAGTAAAGATGTATTGAACAAACTTCCAATGGAATTTGCTGTTGAAGCTCAAAAATTGTTAGAGATTTCTTTAGAAGGATCTGTAGGATAATTGTAAAATGGAAAACAAAACAGTAATCATTTTAGGTTCTTCCAGAAAAAACGGAAACACAACAAAAATTGTGGATGAAATTTCTAAAGAACACAATATAGATGTGATTAATCTTAGCGATTATACAATATCCTATTACGATTACGAAAGCAAAAACATAGACGATGACTTTTTACCTTTAATAAGAGGAATAATTGAAAAGTACGACACTTTAATTTTTGCAACTCCTATATATTGGTACAATATGAGCGGGATTATGAAGGTTTTCTTTGATCGTATTTCGGATTTAATCCGAATTGAAAAAGAAACCGGACGAAAACTCAGAGGAAAAAAAATTGGCGTGATTTCAAATTCTCACGACAACGAAATTGAAGAGAGTTTTTACATTCCGTTTAAAAAATCAGCCGATTATTTAGGCATGGAATATTTAGGACATGCGCATTTTAATGCTAATGTTTTAAACCAAACAAAAAAAATAGAATTGACATTTATATAAAATAAAAAAACAATGTTATCAATAAAAAACCTTCACGCCGCAATTGGTGATAAAGAAATCCTGAAAGGAATCAACATAGAAGTAAAAGCTGGTGAAGTACACGCCATTATGGGACCAAACGGTTCTGGAAAAAGTACACTTTCTGCTGTTATCGCAGGAAACGAAAACTACGAAGTTACAGATGGAGAAGTTATTCTTGACGGAGAAGATCTTGCTGATTTAGCTCCAGAAGAAAGAGCTCATAAAGGTGTTTTTCTTTCGTTTCAATATCCTGTAGAAATTCCTGGAGTTAGTGTAACTAACTTTATGAAAACTGCAATCAACGAAACTCGTAAAGCAAACGGTCAGGAAGAAATGCCAGCTAACGAAATGTTGAAAGTTATTCGTGAGAAATCTGAATTATTAGAAATTGATCGTAAATTTTTATCTCGTTCATTAAACGAAGGTTTTTCCGGAGGAGAGAAAAAAAGAAATGAGATTTTTCAAATGGCAATGTTAGAACCAAAATTGGCAATTCTTGACGAAACCGATTCTGGTCTTGATATCGATGCATTAAGAATTGTTGCAAATGGTGTAAATAAATTAAAAAGCGACAAAAACGCAATTATTGTTATCACGCACTACCAACGTTTGTTAGATTATATCGTTCCAGATTTCGTTCACGTATTATATAACGGTAGAATCGTAAAATCTGGCGGAAAAGAGCTTGCTTACGAATTAGAAGAAAAAGGATACGACTGGATTAAGGCAGAAAACTAGTTTACAGTTACAGTTTACAGTTTACAAAACTCATAACTTATAACTCATAACTTATAACTAAAGAAATGGATTTAAAAGAAAAATTAGTATCGTCTTTTATGGCTTTTGAAGAGCGTGTTGATGTGCATTCAGATTTGCATGACATACGTACAACTGCTATAAAAAACTTCGAAAATAAAGGTTTTCCAACCAAAAAAGAAGAAGCCTGGAAATATACATCGTTAAACGCCATTTTAAAAAATGACTTTACGGTTTTTCCAAAGCAGGAAAATGCAATCGAATTCAATCAGGTAAAAAAATACTTTTTACACGAAATAGACACTTATAAATTAGTTTTTATTGACGGTGTTTTCAGTTCGCATTTGTCTTCTACAACACACGACGGAATCGATGTTTGTTTGATGTCTTCGGCATTAACCAAACCAAAATATAAAATGGTTATCGATACCTACTTCAATCAAATTGCAAATAAAGATGACAGTTTGACTTCATTGAATACCGCTTTTGCAATGGAAGGTGCTTTTATCAATATTCCAAAGAAAAAAGTGGCTGACAAACCAATTGAAGTAATGTATTTTTCAACTGGAAACGAAGCTGCTTTAATGGTGCAACCAAGAAATTTGATTATTGTGGGTGAAAATTCACATGTACAAATTATTGAGCGTCACCAAAGTTTGAACGAAAATCCGGTTTTAACAAACTCTGTTACAGAGATTTTTGCTCAAAAACGTGCCATTGTTGATTATTACAAAATTCAAAATGACAATAGCGAAGCAAATTTAGTAGACAATACTTATGTTTCGCAACAACAGGAAAGTCATGCATATGTGCATACTTTTTCTTTCGGAGGAAATCTTACACGTAACAACTTAAACTTTTATCATTTTGGTGAAAGATTGACAAGTACGCTAAACGGAATTTCTATTCTAAACGACAAACAGCACGTAGATCATTATACTTTAGTAAACCACGCACAGCCAAATTGTGAGAGTTTCCAGGATTATAAAGGAATTTATTCTGATCGTTCGACAGGAGTTTTCAACGGAAAAGTTTTGGTAGAAAAAGAAGCTCAAAAAACAAATGCTTTCCAGAAAAGCAACAATATTTTATTGAGTGATAAGGCAACTATCAACGCAAAACCGCAATTAGAGATTTTTGCTGACGACGTAAAATGTTCTCACGGATGTACAGTTGGACAGCTTGACGAAACAGCAATGTTCTACATGCAGTCACGCGGAATCCCGAAAAAAGAAGCTAAAGCTTTATTGATGTACGCATTCTCAAATGCCGTTATCGAAAGCATAAAAATACCGGAATTAAAACAAAGAATTACTAAAATCATTGCCACGAAATTGGGTGTGAATTTAGGATTTGATTTATAGAATTACTTAACCGCAAAGAGCGCTAAGGTTTACGCAAGGTTCGCAAAGTTTTTTATTAAGCTTTGCGAACTTTGCGTTTTATTACCTTGCGCTCTTTGCGGTTAAATTTCACTTTTTAACAGACGAAATTATCCCTTCCAAAAACCCATTAAAATCAAATCCAGGTTCTTCTTCCCTAACTCCCATTCTCACAATTACCATATCCATTGATGGAATAATCGCTACCATTTGTCCTTGATAACCACTACAATAAAACATATCGCGAGGAACGTCTGGAAATTTCCCGCCGGCATTTAACCAAAATTGAGCACCATATTTTCCCTCAGAAGTATTGGTTGGCGTTGCGGTATATTTTACCCAGCTTTCATCCAGGATTTGTTCGCCGTTCCAATTTCCTTTGTGAA
This sequence comes from Flavobacterium sp., assembly GCA_004296145.1. GTDB lineage: Bacteria > Bacteroidota > Bacteroidia > Flavobacteriales > Flavobacteriaceae > Flavobacterium. The sequence goes on along the minus strand of SEBM01000054.1, from coordinate 7,011 downwards.
GATATAACAATCCAAATTTAGACCAGTCGCGCGGTGTTGCCCATGCGTAAGACGAACCTACAAAAGTTCCAGACATATCTTGTTCTACGATCATCGAGTTCATTCCGATTTTGTCGATAACGGCACTGTACCAAAAATCAAGATATTCCTGTTGGGTTTTGAATTGTCGTCTTAAAATCAACGATAATAAATTGGTTGTTCCTGATGAATAATACCAATGTGTGTTTGGTTTGTATTTTGCCGGTTTTTCCAATTGTACTTTTCCCATATCTTCGGCTTGAAAAAGCATTTTTGTTGCATCACAGATTTTAGTGTAATTCTCCTCCCATTCTAAACCAGAATTCATGTGCAATAAATCATTTAGTGTAATATTTTTGCGCTCATCATTTTTCCATTCTGCAACCGGAGCTGGTTTATAAATATCGATTTTTCCTTGTTTAGCCAAAACTCCAAAAGCAGAACTTGTGATGCTTTTTGTCATTGACCAACCCAAAATTTTACTGTCTTTATTGAATCCTGTATCGTATTTTTCTGCGATCAGTTTGTCTTTATACAAAACCACAACGGCACGTGTTCTTTTTTTCTTACCGCAATCTTTATCAAAAGCATTTTCAACTGCATTTTTTAATTTAGAATAATCAACATTTGAAAATGCTGTATCTTTTGGTTCGTTATTCCCGTAAGGAAAAGCAAGATTGTTTTCTAATTTTGTTCTTTTCGGAAGCAGATAAGGCTTAGAAACATCAAAATCATCATTAATCAAAGTCGCACCTAAACCTTCGCGATAAATTGCTTTTCTTTCTTTTAAACCATAAACAGTTGCTGTTGCAAATTTGCCTTCACCATTTATAGAATTTTTCGCCAGATCAATCATATTAATATCATTATCTGTTTTCTCAATTAAATCTAAAGAACGATGATCCATAAAATGTCCGGAAGCAACACTTTTAGCCGAAAAACCCGAAATTAAATCAAGCTTTGGGTAAGTTGTAAATCCGAAATACAAAAAGGCAAGAACTAAGACAAGCAAAAGTACTTTGAGAAATTTTTTCATAATGACTGACGTTATTTTTATTGCAATATAAATAATTTATGTTCACATTTTTAGAACTCAAATTATAAATCTGTTTCATATAATTCAGAAAAGCGAATCGAATTTTACGGAATCGGCATTTAGATTTGTAAACAATGGCGCCATAAAAGGAAATTATAGTTTTAAACGAGAAACCAATTTTGTTTTAGTACTTTTGTAAATAGATTTTTTCTAAATAAGACATGCTAGATATCCAAAAAATAAGAGCTGATTTTCCTATTCTTTCTCAAAAAGTAAACGGAAAACCTTTAGTATATTTCGACAACGGAGCTACTTCGCAAAAACCACAAGTTGTGATTGATGCTGAAGTAAAATATTATCAGGAAATTAACGCCAATATTCACCGTGGCGTTCACACTTTAAGCCAGTTAGCTACTGATGCTTACGAGATTTCCCGTGGTAAAGTGCAACAACATATTAATGCCAAATTTGCTCATGAAGTTCTTTTTACTTCGGGAACAACTCACGGAATTAACTTAGTGGCAAACGGTTTTGCTTCTATCTTAAAACCAGGCGACGAAGTTGTGGTTTCTTCTCTGGAACATCATAGTAATATTGTGCCTTGGCAAATGTTGTGCGAAAGAACCGGAGCAACTTTACGAGTGATTCCGATTGACCAAAACGGAGAATTGATCATTTCAGAATTTGATGCTTTGCTTTCTGAAAAGACAAAAATCGTTACGGTAAATCATATTTCAAATGCACTTGGAGTTATAAATCCAATCAAATATATTATTGAAAAAGCACACGCTGTAGGCGCTGCAGTTTTGATTGACGGTGCACAGGCTGTTCCGCATTTAAAACCGGATGTTCAGGAATTAGATTGTGACTTTTATGCTTTTTCAGGTCATAAAATGTGTGGCCCAACCGGAACTGGAATTTTATACGGAAAAGAAGAATGGTTAAACAAACTTCCTCCTTATCAGGGCGGTGGCGAAATGATCAAAGAAGTTACTTTCGAAAAAACAACTTACGCAGATCTTCCTCATAAATTTGAAGCCGGAACACCAAATATTGCCGGCGGAATTGTGTTAGGAACTGCAATTGATTATTTAAACAATATCGGTTTTGATAATATTCATGAATACGAAAATGAATTATTAGAACATGCAACAAAACGTTTAAATGAAATTAAAGGAATAAGAATTTACGGAAACACCAAAAATAAAGCTTCTGTAGTTTCGTTTAATATTGATGGAATTCACCCGTATGATGTTGGTTCTATTATAGATAAACTGGGAATTGCAGTTAGAACAGGACATCATTGTGCACAGCCAATCATGAATTTCTTCTGTATTCCGGGAACAATACGCGCTTCATTTTCATTTTACAATACAAAAGAAGAAATAGATTTAATGGTCGATGCCGTTAAAAAAGCACAAACAATGTTAAGCTAAAAAAAAACAAATATATGCGAATAGTATCCTTACTACTTTTAACTGTTTTTATCGCAACCGGATGTTGCAGTCAAAAAAAGACAGACATGAAATCAACTCAAATTGAATACTCGGCTCTTTCAAGAGGTTACTATAAAAAGATCGTTGTTGAAAACGAATCAGTTTCTGTAACAAATGCAAGGGATGAACAGGCTGTACAAAGCAAAATAGATGCTGCAAAATGGAATGCAATTGTAGCTGAATTTGAAAAAGTGAATTTAGAAAGCCTTCCAAATCTAAAAGCGCCAACAGAAAAACGTTTTTATGACGGTGCGGCAATTGGAAATTTAAAGATAACAACAAACGGAAAAACTTACGAAACAAAAGGGTTTGACAACGGTTTTCCTCCAAAGGAAATTGAAAAACTGGTAAATCTGTTAGTAGATTTTTCGAAAGAATAATTATGACAATTAAAGAAATTCAAAACGAGATAATAGACGAATTTTCAATGTTTGATGACTGGATGCAACGTTATGAATACATCATCGAATTAGGAAAAAGTCTTCCGTTAATTAACGAAGAATACAAAACCGACGAAAATCTAATCAAAGGATGTCAGTCTAAAGTTTGGCTTCAGGGAGAACAAAAAGACGATAAAATTGTCTTCACTGCAGACAGCGACGCTATTTTGACAAAAGGAATTATCGCGATTTTAATTCGTGCTTTCTCCAATCAAAAAGCTTCAGACATTATCAATGCTGACACAGAATTTATTGACGAAATCGGCTTAAAAGAACATTTATCAGCGACACGAGCCAACGGTTTAGTTTCGATGATTAAAAACATCAAAATGTATGCTTTGGCTTTTGATGCTAAAAACAAGAATTAAAAAAATTAAACCATTAAGGCATTAAGTTTCATAAAGCGTAGAGCTTAATTTTTCTTAAATAATTAAAGAGAATTAAGCTCAAGCAAAACTTAATTTTCTTAATCTCTTAATGGTAAAATAAAACAAAAAAAATGGAACAAGAAATAGACACAAACGAATTAGGAGAATCAATCGTAAGAGTTTTAAAAGGCATTTACGATCCAGAGATTCCTGTAGATATTTATGAATTAGGATTGATTTATGACGTAATGGTAAACACAGATTACGAAGTAAAAATCCTAATGACACTTACTTCTCCAAACTGCCCTGTTGCGGAAAGTTTACCAAGAGAAGTTGAAGAAAAAGTAAAAACAATCGAAAACATCAAAGATGTAGACGTAGAAATTACTTTCGATCCGCCTTGGAGCAAAGACTTAATGAGCGAAGAAGCAAAATTAGAATTAGGAATGCTTTAATAAAGTATACAGTTTCCAGTCTCAGTTTACAGTCAAAAACTGTGAACTGAGACTGCGACTGAAAACTATAAAAAATGGAAGAAATCATCAACAAAGTTGCCAACAGTGCCTTAGAAGTATTTGATCTTGAGGATTATTATCCAAAAGGAATACGTGTGCAGATTGACATTTCGCAATGGCTTCTGGAAGGTTTTTTATTAAAAGAAAAAGATTTTAGAGAACATCTCAAAAATCACGATTGGTCTCAATATCAGGATCAATATGTTGCTGTACATTGCAGTACAGATGCTATAATTCCGGCTTGGGCATTGATTCTGGTTAGTGTACATTTAGCGCCTTTTGCAAAAAAAGTGGTCAACGGAACCATCGAAGATCTTGATGCCAGTTTGTACGAAGAAATCTTAAGTCAAATTGATTATTCCGTTTATCAAAACAAACCCGTTATTGTAAAAGGATGTTCAAAAAAACCTGTTCCAATGAGAGCTTACATAATTGCTACCACTCATTTACAGTCAGTTGCCAGAAGCATTATGTACGGAGAAGCTTGCTCTGCAGTACCTTTATACAAGGAAACTAAGAAATAACACAGTTTAATACCCAATTAATCCTACAGAATTTAACGGTTTTTAGTATATTTGTTAACATACACTTAAACTAAACACTATGAGAAAGATATTTATACTACTCTTCGTTTTAGCAAATATCACTTTTGTTCAAGCCCAAAATTCTGAAAAAGAATTAGTTCAGAATACAGAAAAAGCCGTAAAAAAAATTAATGATACAATCGAAGACGAAGGCTGGAAAGCAAAAGGAACTGTATCTCTTTTATTAAACCAATCAAGCTTTAATAACTGGATTGCCGGAGGTGAAGATAGTTTTTCAGGAACTCTTGGAATCAATTATGACTTCAATTACAAAAAAGACGACATAACATGGGATAACAAAATTCTGGCTTCATACGGAATTTTACAAACCAAGACTGCCGATTTTGAGAAAAAGACAGACGACCGTTTAGAATTTAATTCAATCGTCGGAAAAAGAGCTTTTGGCGAATGGTATTACTCTTATTTCTTAAATTTCAGAACGCAATTTTCAAAAGGTTATTTGTATGGAAAGGATGAAAACGGCAAAGAAATAAGAACTGAGAACACACAATTTATGTCTCCGGGTTATTTAACCACAGGTCCGGGTATTTATTGGTCAAAAGATGAAAACCTAAAAATCAATTTTGCACCCTTAACTTCAAAATTCACATTTGTAGATGGCTCTTATACTTCCGGAATTGATCAGGGAACTGGTTTGCCGTATGTTGACGGAGATTATTTTGGCGTAGATGCCAACAAAACCATGCGATATGAATTGGGTTTTTATGCTTCAGTATATTATAAACTCGCGATTATGACCAATGTAACGGCAGAGAACACTTTAAATTTATATTCCAATTATTTAGAAGATCCACAAAATGTAGACATTAATTATTCTTTAAACATTATAATGAAAGTCAACAAATTCTTATCTGCCAATTTAAACTTCCAGGCTATTTATGACGATAATGCTTTTAGTGGATTTCAAACCAGAGAAGTTTTCGGTTTAGGAGTAAATTTTGGATTCTAATTTAGTAATCAGGAGCAAAACAATTGGCATTTTCCGAAACATGGTTTCCCGCTTTCGGCTATATCTTGCAAAGCCCGACGTCGGGCAGCAAGGATACCGCCTCAATCGGGGCTAAATTCAAACAATTGGCTTCTTTTAGTCATTGCGAGGAACGAAGCAATCACACTACAATACAATTTCTGATTTATCAAATGTGATTGCTTCGTTCCTCGCAATGACCTAACAAACCTAAATAAAAAGAAAGGGCTGCAAAATTTGCAGCCCTTTCTTTTTATTCCTCTTCTTCCTTTTCAACAGCATCCTTATAATCCGGATACAGAAATTTATTGTATGGAAATCTCGTAATATGTATCTCACGCACAGCTTCGTAAACTGTTTCTCTAAACTCCTCAAAATTTTCTTTTTGAGTTGCTGAAATAAACAAAGCTTTATTCTGGCCATTACTCATCCAGGTTTGTTTCCATTCATCCAAGGTGTAATGTCTTCTTGTTTTTTCGGTAATCAAATCATCCTCGTCAATTGTCAGGTGTTTGTAGGCATCAATTTTATTAAAAACCATAATAGTTGGTTTGTCATTACTTTTGATCTCTAACAACGTCTGATTAACAGATTCAATATGATCTTCAAAATCCGGATGCGAAATATCTACAACATGCAATAACAAATCTGCTTCACGAACCTCATCCAAAGTACTTTTAAAAGAATCTACCAATTGGGTTGGCAATTTTCTAATAAAACCTACTGTGTCAGAAAGTAAAAACGGCAAGTTTTTAATCACCACTTTTCTAACCGTTGTATCCAACGTTGCGAATAATTTATTTTCGACAAAAACATCACTTTTACCAATCGCATTCATCAAAGTCGATTTTCCAACATTGGTATAACCCACCAATGCCACACGCACCATCGCACCACGATTACTGCGCTGAATACTCATTTGTTTGTCGATTGTTTTAATTTTATCTTTGAGTAACGAAATTCTGTCACGAACAATACGTCTGTCCGTTTCAATCTCTGTTTCACCCGGACCACGCATACCAATACCACCTTTCTGACGCTCAAGATGCGTCCACAAACCCGAAAGTCTTGGCAAAAGATAAATACATTGTGCTAATTCTACCTGTGTTCTTGCGTATGAAGTCTCTGCCCTTTGCGCAAAAATATCCAGGATTAAATTGGTTCTGTCTAAGATTTTACAATCAATAATTCTTGAAATATTCTTTTGTTGCGATGGTGATAATTCATCATCAAAAATCAAGGTTGATATATTGTTTTCTTTTACAAAAAGATTGATTTCATCTATTTTTCCTGTTCCAACAAAAGTCTTCGGATTTGGTCGTTCCATTTTTTGCGAAAAGCGTTTAATAACTTCCCCGCCCGCGGTAAAAGTCAAAAACTCTAATTCGTCTAAATATTCGTTAAGTTTTTCTTCACTTTGATTTTGAGTTATAATACCAACAATGGCTGTTTTCTCAAAATTTATAACTTCTTTTTCTAACATATCTTTGAATAAGATGCAAATTTAATGATTTGTAAGACACTAACACTTATAGAATCCTGTTTTTAAGTTCTATTTATGAATGT
>SEBM01000560.1 GCA_004296145.1 Flavobacterium sp. | reverse complement strand
AATAAAAATTGAGAAAACAACAGCGAAGCCTTATTATTGTTGATATTCTTCTTTAATGAATTTTGTAATAAAGAAAAACTGGATACATTTTTGATGCTCTCTCCTATTGCACTTTCAATTGCAATGCGTTCTGGTTTTGTCTCAACTTTAAAATATTTATTGATATCTTTTAAAGAATTATTGATGCTGTTTTCTTCTTTTTTGCCCTTTTCTTCCCAGGCATCTTTTAATCCAACAGTTTTGTTAAATACTAATTTTGAAGCAGTTGAGTCTTTATCAACAGTAAAATAACCCAAACGTTGAAACTGAAATTTCTCTTCGTTTTGAGCTGTTGATAAACTTGGTTCAACATATCCGGTTACAATTTCTAATGAATTTGGATTCACAAAATCTAAGAAATTTTTGTCTTTATAACTGTCCGGAGCTTCATCTGTAAACAAACGATCGTACAAACGAACTTCTGCTTCAACTGCATGTTGAATTGAAACCCAATGTAATGTTCCAGATACTTTTCTCTGACTTGCTTCTGTCCCGCTTCCGCTTAAAGAATCAGTGTCATAAGTCACATGAATTTCGGTAATATTTCCTTCAGAATCTTTTATAACAGATTCTCCTTTAACGATATACGCATTTTTAAGACGCACTTCTTTTCCTAAAGTCAAACGGAAATATTTAGCCGGAGCATCTTCTAAAAAGTCTTCTCTTTCAATATATAATTCACGAGAAAAAGGTACTTTTCTGAAACCTGCATTTTCATCTTCCTGATTATTTTCAGCTTCTAACCACTCTTCTTTTCCTTCTGGATAATTGGTAATGATCAATTTTACAGGATCTAAAACAGCCATTACACGCGGTGCAATTTTGTTCAAATCTTCACGAATACAAAATTCTAAAACTGATACATTAATCAAATTATCACGTTTTGCAATACCAATAGTATTGGCAAAATTACGCAAAGAAGCAGCTGTATAACCACGTCTTCTTAATCCTGAAATTGTTGACATTCTAGGATCATCCCAACCGTTAACATGCTTTTCTTTAACTAGTTGCTGTAATTTTCTTTTACTAACAACGGTATGTGATAAGTTACGTCTTGCAAATTCTCTTTGCTTCGGACGCAGTTTATTTTCGTCTAAAATCTGATCTAAAAACCAATCGTAAAGTTCACGGTGAGGCAAGAATTCAAGTGTACAAAATGAGTGTGAAATCTCTTCTAAATAATCACTTTGTCCGTGTGCCCAATCGTACATCGGATAGATTTTCCAGGTATCTCCTGTTCTATGATGATGTTTGTGCAAAATCCTGTACATAATAGGATCACGCATTAACATATTAGTAGATTTCATGTCAATTTTGGCACGAAGAATATGAGTTCCGGCTTCAAATTCACCATTTTTCATTCTTTCAAACAAATCAAGATTTTCTTCAACTGAACGATTTCTGTATGGACTATCTGTTCCTGTTGTCGACGGAGTTCCTTTTTGAATTGCCATATCTTCAGAAGATTGACTGTCAACATAGGCTTTATCTTTTTTAATTAATAAAACTGCCCAGTCGTATAATTGCTGAAAATAATCTGAAGCATAACGTTCTTCAGACCATTTATAGCCTAACCATTCAACATCTTTTTTAATAGCATCAACAAATTCCTGCTCTTCTTTTTCCGGATTTGTATCGTCAAAACGTAAGTTTACAGGCGATTGATAATCAATTCCTAAACCAAAATTTAATGCAATAGAACTTGCGTGTCCGATGTGCAAATAACCGTTTGGTTCTGGTGGAAAACGAAAATGAAGTTTCGAATTTGAAAGACCTGATTTCAGATCTTCTTCTATGATTTGTTCAATAAAATTGAGTGATTTCTCTTCTGATGCCATTATTTTATAGTAATTTTAGCAAAGATAAAAAAGTTTACAGTTTTCGGTTTACAGTTTACAGTTTTCTTTAGAAACTTACCTGTAAACTTGAAACTTAAAACTTGAAACTAAATTAAAATGGGAGTTATAAAATTAAAAAACATCAGAACTTTTTCCTACCACGGATGTTTAATTGAAGAAGGAAAAATAGGTTCTGATTACAAAGTTGACTTAAAAATTAAAACTGATTTACAAAAATCTGCAGATACAGATCATCTTTTAGATACTGTAGATTATGTGCATTTAAATAAAATTGTTACCGAAGAAATGGCAATTCGTTCGCATTTATTAGAACATGTTGCTAAAAGAATCAACATTCGTGTATTGGCAGAGATAAATTTGGTATCAAAAACTACAGTTTGGGTTTCTAAAATAAATCCTCCTATTGGCGGTGATGTAGAATCAGTTACGATAAAAATGACGGAAACCAGAAAGTAATTTTATTTGATTAAAAAACTAATTTTTAAAATACTTCATTTTAAAGTTTTGAATTTTAAAGATTTTAGTTACTTTTGCCATCCGTTCAAGTAATGGCGTCGTGGCCGAGCGGCTAGGCTGGGCTCTGCAAAAGCTCCTACTCCGGTTCGAATCCGGACGATGCCTCAAAAAAGAGATACAGAAATGTGTCTCTTTTTTTTTATTAAATTATGTTCTATTATTCTAAATTCATTTTAGCATCATAAAATAACTATAGATCCTGAAAAAAATTCAGGATGACAAACATTGAAATTTAGTTGTTAAACTCTCCGAAAAATTAATTAAGGATATCGTTTTAATCTGGATGTTTATAAAAAACATGAAATTTGAAGAATTATTGTCATGCTGAATTCATTTCAGCATCATACAAATAGCAGTAGATCCTGA
>SEBM01000559.1 GCA_004296145.1 Flavobacterium sp. | reverse complement strand
CGGATACACTAATAATGATGTTGATATTTCATGTTTTAATGCTATTAAAATTGGAAACAATGTTGCCATCTCAAAAGGGGTAATTATCAGAGATTCTGATAACCATGAAATTGGAAACGACGGAAATGATATCAGTAAGCCTATCGAAATAGGCGACAACGTTTGGATTGGATTACGAGCAATTATTCTAAAAGGTGTTAAAATAGGAAACGGATCTATCATTGCCGCCGGCGCATTAGTTAATAAAGATGTTCCGGCAAATTGTTTGGCAGCAGGAGTTCCAGCTAAGATAATTAAGGAGAATATTAGTTGGAAATAAAATGCAATTAGTAAAAAAATAAATTATTTAGGAAGCAACCTTCATTATTTTCAGCATTTGAGCATTAACCAAATTCACATCGAACTTTTTTTCGGCGAACAATCTTCCGTTCCGGCCATTTAAAATAATATCAGTTGGATTGGAAAGGTAATGCATCATCGAACCTGCCAGTGCTGCAATATCCCTAACAGGTATAAGAAAGCCATTCCTATCGTCCGGTAAATCGGTTACAGTTTCCCTACAGCCAACAGAATTACATGTAATTACAGGTCTTCCCATAGCCATACCTTCCAGTAAACATCGTGGTACTCCTTCTCCATAATATGACGGTAAAACAATTACTGATGCACCTCTAATATATGGCTTCACATCATTTACCAATCCTAAATAGTTAATAACCTCACCAGATTGGATTTTATCAAAAAGATCCTCAGAAATTGAATCTATATTGTTATAGTGCGGCATTATTTCAATGTGATTATATATGCATAGGTGCTAATGGAAAATCCAAGGCTATAATTGGTACAACGGCCAGCAAACTCATAGTTGCATCACCCGTACCAGTAGTAAGTATTCCTAGTACACGATCATCTAAAAAATTGACTCAGGTGTGTTATGCCGGCAACATGGTAAATTATCAAAAAGAAATCAGAAAGGTAATCACTTTCGCGGAGCCACTGGATGCCTCGATAATTATGTTGCATATTGTTAATGCAAAAGAAAACCTTCCGAAAGCAACAGCAATAGAAACCAAACTTTTAAAAAAAACGGAGCGAATTGTTAAGGTAAAATATTCAAAAAGAAATTTAGAACAGACTTTATGTGACGATATTAATACCGCAGTAAAAAAAATTAAACCAGGACTTATGGTATTCTTTATTCATCGGTCGCAACCCTATTGGAATGCCATGTTTCATCCATCCAATATTAAGCCCTTTTCCTTTTATGCAAAAATTCCGATTCTGAGTTTCAAAAAGTAATTACTTAGAGATAGCCGGATTTAATGATGAGTCGATTTTATCAATTAGCTAGATGATCAAATGCCATCAGCCGAAATTAGACGAAACAGTCTGATTCTTTTTGTCATCAAAACTGAGCATTATGCGTCATGTTTGGATATAAAAAAAGAGGCTTATGCCTCTTTCTTGTATTCATCACAGCACATACTAAGCTTTTGTTGCGCTATTTTCTGAGCTAATTTTTAATTGCTTGTTTATGCGCTCCAATACGTCGTCAATATCAAAAGGTTTACTGATATAGTCGTTCGCAAAAGCAGCTATAGCTTTTTGTTCACTATTATTTTGAGCAGACATCACAATAATCGGAATGTGTTTGGTGAAAATATCTGTTTTCAAATCTTCACAAATTTCAGCACCATTACCATCAGGCAACATCACGTCTAATAAAAAAAGATCAGGCATCGCATCCTGAATGTTTTTTTTCAATTCGGCAAATGAAGAAGATAGCTGTAATTCAAAACCTTCTTCTTTTAATAAAATTTCAATTACATTTCTTATTTCCTGATCGTCTTCTAAGATGTGTATTCGTTTAGTTTCCATATTCAAATTATATCGTTTTGGTTTATGTGTACTTTTCAATTCTACACAATAGTTACAGTAACACCCAAACTTTCTAAATGTTTTACTATTTGTTCAGAAATTCCTTTATCGGTTATGATATGGTCTATTTCATCAAGACCGCAAATCTTACCGAATCCTCTTTTTCCAAATTTTGTTGAATCCGCAAGCACAACTGTTTTTTGAGAAGCATTAATCATTTTTCGATTCAAATGGGCCTCCATCGCATTTGTGGTGGTAAGTCCGTAATCCAGGTCAATTCCATCAACGCCCAAAAATAATTTGTTGAAATAAAAATCACCTAAAACCTGCTCTGCATATGAACCCATAACAGACGAGGAACTTTTTCTTAGTAAGCCGCCTAGTTGTATAACTTCAATACTTGGTTCACGCATCAATTCTAAAGCAACGTTCAAAGCCGAGGTTACAACAGTTAAAGTTGTACCAGACGGAATATTTTTAGCGAAATAAAAAACCGTAGTTCCAGATGCAATTACTATTGAATCGTTTTCGTTTAGCAAGGAAACAGCGGCTAACCCTATTTTATTTTTTTCAGTAGATTGTATTTTTTCCTTTTCGTTTACCGGTCTGTCTACTGTATATGGATTGTTTATTGTTGCACCACCATGAGTTCTAAACAGCAATGTCTTATCTTCAAGAAGTTTTAAATCCTTTCTTATTGTTACAGATGATACTTTCAACTCCTTACACAAATCAACAACATTGATGTATTGATCTCTCTGTAAGCGATTTAAAATAAACTGGTGCCTTTCAGCTAAATTCATCATAAACTATACTCTTTATTTAAGCTGCAAAATAGCAAATTAAATTCTCAAAACGGATGGTGTGAATTATTTAATCTTTTTTTAACATAGTTATTGTATTA
>SEBM01000558.1 GCA_004296145.1 Flavobacterium sp. | reverse complement strand
TCTTTCGCCAGCGCAATCATTTCGGGAGTTCCCGTGTTTTTATTTTTTTCGTCAGAAAGTTTTACAACGCCCTGCCAATGTGTATTATCAGGTTTGGTGTCGGTTAATTTTATAACCATATTCATGGGAGGAAGACCAACATCATTTGTAAAATTGGTTCCGATTCCGAAGGACATTCTGATTTTATCTTTACAAAAATCGGAGATGATTTTTACTTTCTCAAAATTAAGTGAATCCGAAAAAACAATACTTTTTGATTTCGGATCAATTCCCATTTTAGTGTAATGTGCAATCACTTTTTTGGCAAATTCTACCGGATCGCCACTATCATGACGCACTCCATCAAAAAGTTTGGAGTATTTTTTATCAAACTGATTAAAAAATATATCTGTTGTGTAGGTATCTGTAAGTGCAATTCCGAGATCTCCTCCATAGACTTGTGTCCAATGTTCAAGACTTATTGAATTTGCCATTTTGAAACCATATTGTGCTGCATGAAACATAAACCATTCGTGCGCATGGGTTCCCAGCGGTCGTTTATTATTAAGCATTGCAAAATGCACGTTACTTGTTCCTATAAAACTTTCACGTCCGAAATTATTTAATGTATCGTTTACTAAAACATGTACATCGTAAGAATGACGGCGTCTTGTTCCGAATTCTAAAACGGAAACGCCCAGTTTATTATAATTGTCAATTTTGTCTTTTGTCAGACTTTTAATGGCATCATCATTCAGGCGAATAAGATGATTTGCTTTATAAAAAAGTTCAGAAATTAAAGCCATCAGAGGAACCTCCCATAAAATAGTCCGGTACCAGAAACCTTCAACGACTACTTTTATTTCTGATCCTTCCTGAGTGATCTGAACTTCTGACGGATCAAAACTATATCCCTGCAAAAAATCTAAATATGTCGGATCAAGATAATGGCAATGATGTGACAGATAGCGTTTTTCTTCTTTTGTTAATCTTAAATCGGCCATAGCATCTACCGATTTTCTAAGTAAATCGGCAAATCCTTCCGGAAAAATATGTTTTCCCCGATTGATAAAGCCATAACGAACCTTTGCTTTTGGAAAAAGCTTGATTACGGCATGCTGCATCGTAAATTTATAGAAATCGTTATCTAAGATTGATTTTAGGAAAGTTGTTTCCATAATCCTGTTTGCTGTTTAATTTATAAGACTTAAAGATACAGCATTCAATAAAATAATAAAAGACTTATATCATTGTTTATTTCTGAATAACTTTGAAAGAAACCAGACTGCTTTCGCCTAAATAAAAAGTAATGTACTGACCGATATTTTTATCAATCGTAACTTCAAATTCTAAGCTGTTTCTTTTTTCTTTAGGATTTTCTATTTTCACAGCCTGATTCTTTTTATTCACATAAAAAAACTGATCTGTTTTTGAGATATTTTTCATTCTGAAAGTTACTTTTTCGCCACTTTTAACTTCAATCAGACCCGATTTTGGTTCCATGATTTCATGATCGCCCGCAATTGTATTATTGTAGATCAATGGGCCATTCAAAAAATCTTCTTTGTCTAATTTCTTTCCAAGAAAAGTTCCGGAATCCGGAAAATGTTTGGCAAAAAAGTAGTCCGGTTCCATATCAAAATAAATCGGTGAAAAGTCTTTTGTCAACCTTCCTTTACTTTGATCGTAATAACCTTCTCCCCAGGTAACATCAACCAAACGCCATTTTCCGTCAATAAACACTGTATTCCACGCGTGATTTGAAGAAGTGTCTTTTCGTCCGATATCGTCAAGTCTGGTTTTTGAATCACCATGAACAATCTCGCATTTCAAATCGACTAAAGAAGCCACATGGCTATACAAAAGCGTAAAACCTTCACAAACTGCTTTTTGAGATTTAAAAACCTTATTAAGCTCTTTTTCGTTTAACTGCTTTAATTTTTGTTGTTTTTCCTGCTCTGTAGAATAACTAAATCCTTTTGCTCTTGGCGGATTTAGATAAGTAGCTAAATCGTATTTCACATTAAAAGCAATCCAACTGTAGATTGCCCGAGCTCTATCATAGTCAGAACTAAAATCTTTCTGGATTCTTTCTGCTAATTGTTCTGTAGTATTAAATTGTTTTGGGTATTTCAGTACAATCTTATCTACATCATTATACTTTTGTGAAAAAGCTGTATGCAAAAAAATAAGATTAAGAAAGACACAAATTATTGTGATTTTTTTTATTGTCATTTACTTAGAAACTGGCTTTTATAATATCTTTTAATTCTTTATCTAATTCAGGATTTGAAATCTGATTTTTTTCGACATCAAAATTGCTGTTGAATGCCGGCAGCGAAAAAGATCCTTTAATATTGCCTCCATAACGTGGAAACAAATTTTGAGAAATTCCTAAAACTGATGCGCCGCCTCTTCCGCCCGGAGATGTTGCCAATAACAACATTGGTATGTGCTGAAAAACATCTTTTTCGATTCGGGAACTCCAATCGAAAACATTTTTGAAGGCCACAGAATAATTTCCATTGTTTTCTGCCATTGAGATAACAAGGATATCTGCTTCAGCTAATTTGTTCAGAAAAGCTTTTGCGATTTCATGCTGACCGATTTCTTTTTCAAGATCAACGCTGAATAAAGGCATTGCATAATTATTTAAGTCTAAAACTTCAACTTCGGCATTTTCAAATAAATTTGCTGCATAAGTCGCTAATTTTTTATTAATGGAATGTTGGCTGTTACTTCCTCCAAAGGCAATGATTTTCATATCGTGGTATTTTTTTACAAACTTAAATCATATTAATTATATATGAC
>SEBM01000053.1 GCA_004296145.1 Flavobacterium sp. | reverse complement strand
AAAATATACTTATGCTTCGCAAAAGGAAAAAAGTAATTTAAATTAAAAGGACAAATGTTTAAAAAAACTGTTTTTATATTTTTTATTTTTATTACGATCCAAGCTCAAGCTCAAAATTCTAAAGACTCGATATACGAAGATCACTCAATTTCGACACAATTATTTACCAAATGTTTTGAAAATCTAAATCAGGGATCTGATATTTTTGAAAATTATCCTGCTCTTAAAAGCATGAAATTTTGTTCACTAATTGAATGTATGTTTTTATTATCATATGAGGAACAAGCTATACAACTCGCAGCCAAAAATAGATTGCTTGGAATTACTACTCAACTTTACAAAGAAGGTAATCCCGTTTACTTAATTAACGGATTGGATAGTTTTTTGACTGCTCAAGAAAAAAATAAAAACCTTGATGATGATAATCATTTGGTTTACATAACCTTTGCAGAGTGTACAGCTCCAAAATTTCTAAGAGATGGTGCTCAAATTGTAAATGATCAAACAAGATTATTGATCAATCAGGAATCTTCATTGGGTACATCCAAATAATTAACTATTCAAAAAACATTCTTACTCTCTGATTTAAAAATCTTTATCTTTGAGAAACTAATTATTATCTGACCAATAATAAAATGCATCATTATGAAAGATCAAAAAAGATACAGCAATAAAACCAAAGCTGCTTTTGTTTTACTTATCGTAATGCTAATTATTCTTTTGGGAAACTTTAATACACTTCAAAATTCTAAAAAAGTCAACGAAAATATAAATGCTATTTATAAAGACCGTCTGGTGGTTTCGCAGTATATTTTTCAATATTCAAAACAACTCCATTTTATAAAAGCCGAAGCTGAAAAGCTGGATATTAGCGACAACATCAAAAAAGAGGAAATTATTCAAACTTTAGATATAATTCACAATATTGATGATTTGTATGCTAAAACAGTTTTGACCAATAAAGAAAAGCAGTATTTCGATGCATTTTTAAGTTCATGCAAAGAAATTAATAAACAGATTACCAACAATAACTGGAAACAAATTGCTTTTTCAAGCGCTGAAGCTTTAAAAACTTTAGAATCTTTATCACAGATTCAAATTGAAGAAGGGAAATCAAAATTGGCAACAGCCAATGCTATGTACCTCAAAAATAATAGCCTTGGACAACTTCAGATTGCATTGCTAATTATTTTGGGCGGAATTACTTTTTATTTATTAATTATAAAGAAAAAGAAAACAGTAAAAATTCCGGAGCCGCCGAGTTTGAATTAGTTTTTTTTGTTTCAAGTTTTTTTGTTTCAGGTTTCAGGTTTCACGTTTCAGGTTATAACCTATTCTTGTCATTCCGAGGTACGAGGAATCTTCGTAAGAAACTCTGCAAAGATTGATATTAGGTATCGAGCTACTCGCGAAGATTCCTCGTACCTCGGAATGACAAAATTGTGGAAAAACATACTAAAATGAATTCAGTATTTCTCATCAATAAAAAAAATCCAAATTCCAACATGAAAAATTGGAATTTGGATTTTTTATATATTTTGGATTTTAAAAAAGAGTCTTTTTTATCTGCTCCACTCCGTAATGCTGTCTTTGTTCATTTTTACGTAATCCTGATTATTAGCAGCTTCAGCAGCAGCAAGAGAAGCTTTTGCAGTTTCAATTGCTCCTTTTTTATCGCCTTGTTTTGCTTGGATTAAAGATTTTAATCTTGAAACATAATATGGTTTATCAGTACTCATATCCAATGCTTTATCTACATAAGATCTTGCGTCTGCAATGTTTCCGTTTGACTGGAATACATATTGGGATGCTGCATAATAATCATTCCATGTTGGTCCTGCCAAAGTTTTCTCGATACTTGTTGTAGCTGTTTTTGCAGTCGGAACTTCAAATTTCAAAGCAACATGTGAGTTTTCCCAGGCGATTTCAAGAAAAGCAAAATTTGGATCTAAACCATTAATTCCGATAGTAAAAGTTTCAACCGGAGTTGGCAAAGCATTTTCTTTTACCGTCGTTCTCAAAGCAACATACGCATCATTCCATTTTTCAGGTAATCCCCAGTTGTCTGTAGACAGATAGAAAATTATTTCCCAGCTTTCGATTTTAGGAATTGTATAAATGGCATATTTTCCTTTTTTTAATGTTTTACCATCAATTACTACATCGTCACCAAAATTGATAATTGTATTTTCGTTAGCACCTGTTCTCCACAGTTTACCAAACGGAACTAAATTTCCAAATACCGCCCTTCCACGTGCTCCAGGTCTTGAATATGTTACTTCAACATCTGTTAAACCAACCGTTTGTTTGATATATGCTTTTGGACTTGCTTGTGGTGTTTTTACCTGTGCTTCTGAGGCAAAAGGCGCCATAATAATGGCTAATGCAATAATTAATTTTTTCATTAGGACTTAAGTTTATTTGTTTTGTTCAAATTTACAAATTCGACAGGCGAACGAATGTTAAATTTTATATAATTCAGGCTTGCAACTGTGATATTTTTTGGGCATCCAATTCATTAAAATGATTAATAACCAAATCAGCATCTGACAGATCCTGCATTTTAGAATGCTTACTGTTATATCCTACACAAAACAAATGGGCTGCTTTTGCCGCTTTCACTCCATTTGTACTGTCTTCAATCACAATGCAATTTTCTTTTGGAGCAACTGACAACGAAGCAGCATGATTAAAAATGGCAGGATTTGGTTTTGACTGCGGAAAATCTTCACCACTTACAATGTGTGAGAAATACTGATACAGGTTAAATCGTGTAAAAACGCGTTCTATTGTTACTTTTGAAGCTGAAGAAGCCAGAATCAACTGGATTCCGTTTGCATATAAATCTTTTATCAAATCTTCTACGCCTTCCAACAAATACAAATCCTCTTTAGTATCAAAAGCATCATTAAAAATATTTCTTTTTCTCTGAATTAAGTCCTCTACCTCATGTTCTATTGTAGAGAAATGCCCTTTTAGCGTTTGAAATGTATTACGGGTAGATAAACCGGTAAATGAAGTATACATTTCTTCAGGAACTTCAATATTCAATTCTGAAAATTGTTTGTAATAAGCATAACGGTGAACAGGTTCTGTATCTACAATAACGCCGTCCATATCAAAAATTACTGTTTTAATCATTTTTTTAAGGTTCTGAGGTTCTAAGGGGCAAAGGTTCAAAGGTTTTTTCTGATACTGAAAACTGGGACTATTGCTTTTTTAATAAATGACGAATAACTGCCTCTGCTGCATGAAGTCCAAATAATCCAGGCATGTAGCTGTTGGTTCCGTAGAATGACTTTTTGAAGTTCTTTCCGTCTGTTAATTTTAAGCTTTTCTCATCCTGAATTTCTGATGAAAAAACAACTTTCAATTTGTTGATTTTAAACTCTTTAAGACGTTTTCTAATTGCTTTGGAGAAATAACAGTTTATCGTTTTAGAAATATCTGAAACTTTCACTTTTGAAGCCAGCATTTTTCCTCCGGCGCCCATACTGCTTATGATTTTCACTCTTTTGCGTTTCGCAGCAATAATCAGATTTAATTTTGGTGTAATACTGTCAATACAATCCAAAACATAATCAAATTCCGGAGAAACAATTTCAAAAGCACGTTCTGGCGACAGGAATTCCTGTACACGCGTTAATTTTAATTCAGGATTAATATCCATTAATCTGTCACCAACAATTTTAATTTTTTGTTCACCAACTGTAGAATGCAAAGCCGGTAATTGTCTGTTTATGTTGGTAATATCAACAACATCGCCATCTACAATTGTCATACTCCCTACTCCGGCTCTGGCCAAAAACTCTGCCGCAAATGATCCCACACCACCTAAACCGACTACCAAAACGTTTGAGTTTTGCAGGTTAGTCAATCCTTCTTTAGTAAATAAAAGTTCGGCTCTTTCTGTCCACTCTGCCATATCTGTATTTTGTTTTAAAATTTTTGTTTTATTCAGGTTTAAAGTTTCAAGTTATTAAAAACGGTGTCATAATTTCTTGAAATGATAACCTGTAAATCATTACTATTTATATTTTTATAAGCTGCTGCTTTGGCATAAACTTCAATAATACTTTCTTCTATAGAATCTGTTTCCAGAAAAAAACGATCATTTGGAATTTCCAGAAAAACAGTTTTCAACTCAGTGTTTTTAAGCAGATATTTTCCAAACGAAAGATAAAATCCGTCTTTAATAAGCTGATTTGCAAGCTGACCATTTTTTGAAAAACCGTGAATAATAACCGGAACCGTAATTTTCATTTTTTTCTTTATTGCCACCATTTCCTGAAAAGCCGCTACACAATGTATAATAACTGGCTTTCTGTATTTTTCTGCCAAAACTAATTGCTTTTCAAAAACAGAAATTTGCAATTCAAATGGTACTTCAATTCGTTTATCCAAACCGCATTCTCCAATTGCGAGGCAATTTTTTGTTTGCAGTTTTTCTTCTATAATTTTCAATTCTTCATCAATTTTCTCTTCCTTAATATGCCAGGGATGAATTCCGATGGAATAAAAAGGAATTGATGCATTAAAATCCTTTGGATACTGATTTACCAGTTCCAGGATATTGGGTTGGTTTGTAGATTGATGGGTATGAAAATTAAAGAATTCCATTAATGAAAAGTTTTCACACCGGCTTTGATTTCAATGTTTAAATCATTTTCCAACGGAACAAGCGGGCACGAATATTTATGATTATAAGCACAATAAGGATTATAAGCCTGATTGAAATCTATTGCTATTGTATTTCCTTTAGGGATTTTAAGATCAATATATCTTCCTCCTATATAACTTTCTTTTCCGCTTGTTAAATCAGAAAAAGGCAAAAATAAATGATCTTTATACTCTGCTTTTTTAGAAAGATCAATACTTCTGTAAACATTCAATTGAAGTGCAACACCATCGATTGTAAAATATAAAGTTCCGTATTTTATATATTTTGGAGTTCTTGTGCCAGTTGTTTTCATCTCAAAAACTTTTTCATTTTTGGCTTTTACAAATTTGGCATTGACAAAATATTTACCATTTATCGGATAAAAATCTAAAGTTTTAAAAGACTTTAAATCTTCTTCCATTAAAGGACTTGTTTTAGGATCAGCATATTCTGAATTGATTGTTTTCTGAAATTTTTCAGTTTCACTTTTATCAAATTTCTTTTGGCAGAAACCAAAAGCAAAAGTTAACAAGAAAACAATTGTGGTTATTTTTTTCATCTTAGAAATTTTATGCAAAAATAGTTTAAAACTAACAAAGCAGCAACGACTCTAAGTGACAAAGTTTCCTAACTTTGTTGCAAATAACCAGAATTATAATGATCAAAACTGCTTTAGGACGCTATATCAATAATTTTAAAGGCTTCACACACGAAGTTTGGATTCTTGCATTAATCACTTTTATAAACAGAGCAGGAACTATGGTCCTGCCTTTTTTATCCAAATATTTAAAAGAAGATTTAAATTTTAGCTACAGTCAGGTGGGATGGATTATGGTTTCATTTGGTTTTGGATCTATGTTAGGCTCCTGGCTTGGAGGCAAATTGAGCGATAAAATTGGATTTTACAAAATCATGATTTTCAGTCTTTTCACCAGCGGAATCTTATTTATTCTTCTGCAATACATTACAACCTTTTGGGGATTATGTTTTGGGATGTTTGTTATCATGGCTATTTCCGACATGTTTCGTCCCGCCATGTTTGTATCTCTGAGCGTTTATGCCAAGCCCGAAAATAGGGTTCGTGCACTATCTTTGGTTCGCTTAGCAGTAAATCTGGGGTTTACAGCGGGACCCGCATTGGGTGGATTGATAATTTTAGGCGCTGGATATCAGGGTCTGTTTTGGGTTGACGGAATTACCTGCATGATTGCCATCTCAATATTTGCATTCTACATTAAGGAAAAAAAGAAAACTTCAACAGATACAGAAAATATTATAGTATCAGATTTACCTAAATCCGTTTATAAAGACAAACCTTTTTGGTTGTTGCTTTTTATCAGTTTTATAACTTTTATGGTTTTTCTGCAAATATTTTCGACTTTACCATTATATCACAATGAAAAATTTGGACTTAGCGAGTTCCAAACCGGTATGCTGCTCTCGATAAATGGGTTATTAGTTTTTTTATTGGAAATGCCTATTGTTAGTATGCTGGAAAGAAAAGGAGTTAATAAAATAAAGAACATTGCTTTAGGCTGTTTCTTTATAGGAGCAGGATACTATATTTTATTATTAGATTCCTGGGTTGGAGTTCTTGTTATTAGTCTTGTATTACTCACTTTTGGAGAAATTTTTTCCTTTCCTTTTGTTAATGCGGTTGCCCTTAGTCGTGCACCAAAAGGTCAGGAAGGGCAATATATGGGTTTCTACACCATGAGTTTTAGTCTTGCACATATTGTAAGTTCTAAAACCGGACTCGAAATTATAGCACATTATAATTACCAGGTCAATTGGTTTATTATGGGAACTTTAGGCATGTTATCTTTATTTTGTTGCTTTTGGCTAAATAAAATAGTGCACTCCGGACAAAAATAATTTCATAAACTTTTATTTTGAACGTTTCATCCTCCTGATAAAAAGACTAAATGCTTTTTATCAGGAGGATGTTATGTTGTATATACTATTCTGGTAGCTTACTCCTGTTACTCACATTGAATGAACATTTTTCATATTTTAAAATCCTAGCAAAATCAATAGATAACTAATAAATTAGTTAAATAACTACATTTATAGTTGCGTAACTAAAAAAATAGTTGTAGGTTTGAATTAAAATTAGAAAACATGCAAAAGCTAACGAACAAAGAAGAGGAAATCATGCATATTTTATGGAAGCTGAAAAAAGCTTTTGTAAAAGAAGTTCAGGCAGAAATTACAGAAGATCAACCTCATTACAACACACTATCGACAATTGTACGCAATCTTGAAGAAAAAGGATATGTAAGTCATAATGCCTTTGGGAACACACATCAATACTATCCGATCGTAAGTATCGAAGATTATCGAAAAGGTTTTATGAGCACCGCTATTGATAATTATTTTAATAGTTCTTATAAAAGTATGGTTTCGTTTTTTGCTAAAGAAGAAAAAATTTCTGCAGACGAATTACGCGAAATCTTATCCATGATAGAAAATAAGGACGAAAAATAAAACGCTTAAAAAGAAAAAGTTATGGAAGCAATTTTCATTTATATCGCCAAATCAGTTAGTTTATTAGGATTGTTTTACTGTGCTTATTATTTCTTATTGCGCAAAGAAACATTCTTTAACAGCAACAGATGGTTTTTATTATCTGGTTTGATAACATCGGCTGTTTTACCTTTTTTGGTTTACACAAAAACGGTATGGATTGATGCTGCTCCTAACTTAAATATGGATCTTCAGTCGAATGTATTGCAGACTGTAGAAAAAAAGTCATTTGAGATAGACTGGATCTTTTTAATTCTCGCGCTTTACACTCTCGGATTTTTAGTTTGTATAATCAAATTTGCTGTTGATTTTTATAGTTTGAATTCAATTCTCAAAGGAAAAAAAATCCACCAGCAGGCCGATTTTAAATTTATAGATGTAAAAGAAAACATTGCACCCTTCTCCTATTTTGAATATATCGTTTATAACTCATCACTATATACGGCCTCAGAACTGGAAAATATTATTGAACATGAAAAAGTACACAGTGATCAAAATCATACTGTAGATGTTTTGATTGCGAGATTATTCAGCATCGTATTTTGGTTCAATCCTATTATGTGGCTTTATAAAAAAGCCATTACTCAAAATCTTGAATTTATTGCTGACAGCGAAGCAGCAAAAAAACTTCTGGATAAAAAAGCATATCAATACACACTTTTAAAAATAACAACACACGAAAATTGTGTTGCAATCACCAATCATTTTTATCAATCATTAATCAAAAAACGAATCGTTATGTTAAACAAAAATCAATCAAAAAAGAGAAACTCCTGGAAGTATTATGCCGTGATTCCAGCACTAATTGCATTTGTCTTTTTATTTCAAATAAAAGTAATTGCAAAGGATAAACCACAAATTATAAAGGAAAATGATTCAAACATTGAAACTGTAGATGTTTATAAAATTCGTAAAAATTCTACAGATGCAGACTTGAACGATATCAAAAATAATTTGCAAAAATATCACAGCGTAAAATTTGAAACATCTGATATTAAGAGAAATAACGCTGACCAATTAACCTCAATTATAGTTGAAGTAAAAAAAGGAAAGCAGTACGCAAAATCTATTCAGAATTCTGAAAACCAAGTGATAAATGAATTCGGAGTAGTTGTAATAACGTATAAAAATGGAGATAAAAAAATCGGAATCCAAACTATAAACAACTCTCAGGATAAAGAACCAAAAGTTGTAATTAGCCAAAAATTAAAAACTAAAACAGATACCAATGTTAACACTAATACTGATACTAGTACAAAAACTAACAGCAATACTAATACAAATGTTAGCACTGTTGTAACAACAAACACAAATACTAATACAACTAATGGTTCAACCATAGTATTTACTAATAATGAAGGCGGGGCAGTTGCTTTTTCTAACAATAGCAAAACAAATACAAAACATCAGGGTTTTCAACTTTTAATTATTGATGATCAGGAAATGCCAAGTAGTTACAATCTTGATGATCTTGACCCAAAGCAAATTAAAACGATGAGCGTTTTTAAAGGTAATGATGCACTATCAAAATTTGGAGAAGCCGGAAAAGATGGTGTAATTGTAATTGAGACTAAAAAATAACTTCTTCATTTAAAAATAAAAAAATGCAAAAATTAACCAATAAAGAAGAAGAAATCATGCACATTTTATGGAAGCTAAAAAAGGCTTTTGTAAAAGAAATTCAGGCAGAAATCCTGGAGGATCAGCCTCATTACAACACATTGTCTACAATTGTTCGTAATCTGGAAGACAAAGGTTATGTGGCGCATAATGCTTTTGGAAACACACATCAATATTATCCGGCAGTAAGTATTGAGGATTACCGAAAAGGTTTTATGAGCACAGCAATTGACAATTACTTTAATAGTTCATACAAAAGCATGGTTTCGTTTTTTGCCAAAGAAGAAAAAATTTCGGCAGATGAGTTACGCGAAATCTTAGCCATGATCGAAAATCCAAAAAAATAAAAAAGCCAAAACCAAAAACCATGGAAGCACTTTTCATTTTTATTGTAAAATCAAGCGGGTTGTTAGCAATGTTTTATTTTGCTTATACTTTTTTACTGCGCAAGGAAACTTTTTTTAACAGTAGTCGTTGGTTTTTACTTGCGGGATTAATCACCTCGCTTGTACTGCCTTTTATAGTGTATACTCAAATTGTCTGGGTAGAACCGGCGCCGGAGCCTGTTACGAATATAAATATTGAAAATATTCAGCAGTACAATCATCTTGCGTATTCGCCGCAATACATGCAGCCTGTTGAAAAAGAAAGCTTTGAAATCAATTGGAATTTGGTTTCCTTAATCATATATAGTATTGGTTTTTCAGCTTTCATGATCAAGTTTGCTTTAGATTTTTACAGTTTAAATACTGTTTTAAAAGGAAAAAAAATCGAACAACAGGAAGACTTCAAATTTATAGACATCAACGAAAACATCGCTCCTTTTTCTTATTTCGATTATATCGTGTATAACTCATCACTATACACGGCGACAGAATTAGAAAGTATTCTGGAACATGAAAAAGTGCATAGTGACCAGCGTCATACTGTTGATGTTTTAATTTCCAGAATCTTCTGTATTTTATTTTGGTTTAATCCAATTGTATGGCTGTACAAAAAAGCAATTTTGCAAAACCTTGAATTTATTGCCGATAGTGAAGCTTCTAAAAAAATTACCGACAGAAAAGCGTATCAGTACACGCTTTTAAAAATCACAACGCATGAAAATTGCGTTGCAATCACCAATCATTTTTATCAATCATTAATCAAAAAACGAATTGTTATGTTAAACAAAAATCAATCAAAAAAGAGAAATCAATGGAAATATTATGCTATAATTCCAGCACTTGCCGCATTTATTCTTTCATTTCAAATAAAAACGATAGCGCAGGAAAAAAAACAAATTAGCAATGTAGTTCAAAAAGACACCGTTAAGGAAACCCAAGAACTTATCACAATTACAAAAAATACCTCTGATAAAGAGCTTGATGATTTAAAAAGAGATGTAAAAGCAAATCATAATCTTGATTTAGAAGTTTCTGATGTAAAAAGAAACTCAGAAAAAGAATTGACAGCTATTAAGATTCAGGTAAAATCAGAAAACGGTAAAAAACAAACTATCAAAATAAATGGCGATAAAGCAATTAAAGATTGTACGTTAGCAATTGAAACTGATAGTAATGGAGCAAAATCAATTAGTATTGGTAATCTTACACCACCTACGCCTCCAAACGCTCCTGTTTATATAAATTCTGAAAGAGTGATAGTTGGAAATTCTGAAGATTCTGATGTTGCACCAGTAGCTCCTGTTGCGCCCGTAGCACCTGTAGCACCCGTTTTCCCTCAGGGAGAAATGCCAAAAGCACCAGATATGTCTAAAATGCCAAAAGCGCCAAAAGCGCCTGCTGATCCAAAAGACAAAGTGGCAATGGCTAAATTTCAGGTAGAAATGGCTGATTTTGAGAAAAAAATGCAAGCTTTTGAACCAGACCTGAAGGAATTTGAAAAACAAATGGAAGCAGTAATGTCTAAACGTGAAATCGTTTTTGAAAAAGATATGGAGAAATTTCAATTAGCCATGGAAGTTTATAATACTGAAATGCAGAAATTTCAAATAGACATGAAGCAAGATTTTGATTTCAAATTCGATTTTAAAAATCAGGCTGAAAATGCGAGAATGAATGCAGAAGAAATGAGAAAACAGGCAAAAATTATGAGAGAGCATGCAAAAGAAATGAAAAAACATGCTGCTGAAATGAAAGCAATGGAAAATGAAAACAAAAAATCTTAACTCATAAAATCATATTATTTTTAAAACCAGTATTTATTGACTGGTTTTTTTTATCTCACTAAACTTCACTTTTAAAATTATATAGATGAAAAATTCAATCTACAGGATTATTATGCTTTTTTTTGTCCTAAATCTTTCGTTCGGACAAAACAATCACAATCAGGAAACAGAACAAAAAATTGATCAGTACTTAAAAGAAACAATAGAAATAAACGAGATTCCGGGTGCTGCAGTTGCGGTAATAAAAGATGGCAAAGTTATTTACGAGAAATATTTCGAAAAAGCATCTCTAGAACAAAACATACCGGTAGATAAAAATACCCCATTTAAAGTTTTTTCTACTACAAAATTAATTACAGCTGTAGGCATTTTTCAACTTGTAGAAAAAGGAAAAATAACATTGGAAGATCCAATTTCAAAATACTTCACCAATCTCCCGAAAGAATGGCAGGATGTCAAAATCAAAAATCTTTTGACACATTCTTCAGGACTTCCGGATTATTTCAAATTTAAAGATTTTCCATATACTTCTCCCTTTGAGGACAGAATGCTTTTTTTAACAAAAAAACCAATAGAATCTCCTGTTGGATATCAATATAGTTACAACCAAACTAATTATTTATTGCTCAGTAAAATAATTGAAAAAGTGACAGGACAAACTTTTGAAGATTATATTTTTCAGTCACAATTTCCAAATCATGGATCAGATGTGTTCTTTTGTTCTGATTTTGAAAAATTAACTTCAAGTGCCGTTCGTTACACTTATAATAATGAAACTAAGAAATATAAACAATTGACCTTCAACAGCGGTCCCGGTTCACATTCAGGAAATGGGTTGAATATAACGCTTTCGCAATTGATTCAATGGAATGAAAACCTGGACAAAAATATTTTTCTAAAAAAAGAGACAAAAGCAGATATGTGGGCGCCTTTTTCATTTGCTAATAAGAAAGATATTTTTGCTTATGGCTGGGAAAGTTCAACCATAAACAATCAGCGTTCATACGGATTTAGCGGCGGAAATGTAACGGCATTTCAAAAATTCCCAGACAATAATCTTACGGTCATTTTCTTGTCGAATGGCAACAAATATGTGCATTTACCGGCTTTCAATCAGGTAGTTTTTCATATTGCTGGGATTGTAGATAAGTCTTTAGTGGATTCATACGAAGATGTAAAAGAAAAAATCACCGTCAGTTTCTTAAAAGAAGATTTTTTAAAAGCAAATCAAAATTATTTGAATATTAAAAACAACCATCCGGATTGGAACTTTGAAAGACGGCTAAATTTAATTGGATATTCATTTATGAATATTGATAGACTGCAAGACGCCATTAAAATTTTCGAACTAAATAAAAATGAAAACCCTAATTCAGCAAATGCTTATGATAGTCTGGCAGAAAGTTATTTTAAAAACAACCAGCTGGAAATTTCAAAAATAAATTATAAG
>SEBM01000557.1 GCA_004296145.1 Flavobacterium sp. | reverse complement strand
AATTTAATCTTTACTTAATATTACCAATTTTAAATTTTTTAATTTAATTCATAAAACTTACATTTGCTCAAAACAATTTACAATGGCAGGAAATAGCTACGGCACCCTATATAAAGTAACTACATTTGGAGAATCTCATGGTGAAGCGCTAGGCGGAATTATAGATGGTTGTCCGTCAGGAATAGAACTTGATCTGGAAGCAATTGAAGTTGAAACGTCCCGCAGAAAACCAGGACAGTCAGCAATTGTAACGCAAAGAAAAGAACCGGATGCAGTTCAGTTTTTATCAGGAATTTTTGAAGGAAAAACTACAGGAACTCCAATTGGGTTTATTATTCCAAATACCAATCAGAAATCTGATGATTACTCTCATATAAAAGATAACTACAGACCAAGTCATGCAGATTATGTGTATGATCAAAAATATGGTTTTAGAGATTATCGCGGTGGCGGAAGAAGTTCTGCACGTGAAACAGCAAGCAGAGTAGTGGCAGGAGCGATTGCAAAGCAAATGCTGCCTGAAATCAAGATTAATGCTTATGTTTCTTCTGTTGGTCCAATTCATTTAGATACACCTTATCAGGATTTGGATTTTTCTAAAATAGAAAGTAATCCTGTTCGTTGCCCTGATGAAAAATCAGCAGCAATTATGGAAGAATATATTCGTGACATCCGCAAACAGGGAGATACTGTTGGTGGAGTTGTATCTTGTGTCATTCAGAATGTACCTGTTGGTTTAGGTGAGCCGGTTTTTGATAAATTACACGCCGAATTAGGAAAAGCAATGCTTTCTATAAATGCCGTAAAAGGTTTTGAATACGGAAGCGGTTTCTCCGGATCTGAAATGAAAGGAAGTGAACATAATGATTTATACAATCCTGACGGAACTACAAAAACAAATCTTTCCGGAGGAATTCAGGGTGGTATCAGCAACGGTATGGATATTTATTTCAGAGTAGCTTTTAAACCTGTTGCAACCATTATGCAAACCCAGGATTCATTAGATAATAAAGGAAATATAACACCAATGACAGGAAAAGGCCGTCATGATCCGTGTGTTGTGCCTCGTGCAGTACCAATTGTAGAAGCAATGGCTGCAATTGTTTTGGCTGATTTTTATTTAATCAACAAAACATATTAATAAAAGTTAAGACAGTGAGGGTCTTAATATTTTAATTATAAACAAAAAACATATTAATGCAAGAAGTTACAGAAACTAAAAAGAAATCATTTCTTAGAGGATTAACGGGACAAATTATAATCGCGATGGTTTTGGGTGCCATTTTGGGTATCATCATACATAATTCGATTTCGCAGGAAGCAGCAGAGTCTTTTAGTTCTAAAATAAAAATGCTGGCAACAGTATTTATTCGTTTAGTTCAAATGATTATTTCTCCTTTGGTTTTTACAACTTTGGTTGTCGGGATTGCAAAATTGGGTGATATCAAAACGGTAGGAAGAGTTGGAGGAAAAGCGCTTGGATGGTTTTTTACTGCATCTTTTATATCGTTGCTAATTGGATTATTCTATGTAAATATTTTAGAGCCTGGAAAGGGTATAAAATTAGAGCATGTGAATATGGCAGCCGCAAGTGAAGTAACAGGTAAAACTAAAATTTTATCAGTTGAAAATTTTGTTGAGCATATTGTTCCGAAAAGTATTTTTGAGGCAATGGCGACTAACGAAATTTTGCAGATTGTAATATTTTCTATCTTTTTCGGATTAGCAGCAGCTTCTTTAGGAAGTACTGTAAAACCGGTTATAAACGCCCTTGATAAAGCATCTCATATCGTTTTAAAAATGGTAAATTATGTAATGAACTTTGCGCCAATTGGTGTATTTGGCGCCATTGCAGGAGTATTTGCTATACGTGATGCAGAAGAATTGGTAATTACATATTTTAAATTTTTCGGATCATTTCTGGTAGGAATAAGTACGTTATGGGTTGTTTTAATCGCAGTTGGTTATATTTTTCTAAAAGGAAGAATGACAGATTTATTAAAACGTATAGTAGGACCATTAGCAATTGCTTTTGGAACAACAAGTAGTGAAGCTGTTTTTCCTAAATTAACAGAAGAATTAGAAGCTTTTGGTGTTAAAGACAGAATTGTTTCTTTTATGTTGCCGTTAGGTTATTCCTTTAATCTTGACGGAAGTATGATGTATATGACCTTTGCCAGTATTTTTATTGCTCAGTTTTATGGTGTACATCTTGATTTGGGAACTCAAATGGCAATGCTTTTGGTTTTAATGCTGACCAGTAAAGGAATTGCCGGTGTGCCAAGAGCTAGTTTAGTAGTGGTAGCTGCAACCTGCGGAATGTTTGATATTCCGATTGAAGGAATCGCACTTATTTTACCAATTGACCATTTTTGTGATATGTTTAGAAGTGCAACTAATGTTTTGGGGAATGCATTAGCTACATCTGTTGTAGGACAATGGGAAAATGATAAAGAAACCGGAGTTTCTTCAGAAAGTTAAAAAAGAAAAGAGTAAATTCTATTATATTGAAAAAGCCGTAATAATCATATTACGGCTTTTTTATTTTTACTCTACAACTGCAGCTACTTTTCCTTTTCTGCCTTCTTCAGAATCTGGTGCATCGCCTCCCTGAATTGCTTTTTGTTGTGTTGTAGTTAATTTTTCAGATTCGTCAAATTTTAAAAAGTTTTCTAACATGTTTTTTGGTTTTAAATGCTCCAATCTTAATAAAAACACTTGGAGCTTGTGTTTGTTAGTTTTTATAAATAGAATTTATTTTCCTTTTCTTCCTTCTCCATCATCTTCTGGAGG
>SEBM01000052.1 GCA_004296145.1 Flavobacterium sp. | reverse complement strand
TTATTAAGTTTTGTAATCATAAAGTTGTGTCATTTCGACGTAAGGAGAAATCACATAAAGTTATTCAGGCATTGTGTTACGTAATGTGATTTCTCCTTACGTCGAAATGACACATGATACTGTTATAATAAAAGAAATAATAAAAACATGATTATTATAAATTAATTTATATCATAATTAATGATTACCCCAAAGTTGTGTCATTTCGACGAAGGAGAAATCACATAAAGTTATTCCGGCATTGTGGTTACGTGATGTGATTTCTCCTTCGTCGAAATGACACAACAATGTCGTCAATTGGAAAATCGCTATCGCTCGGGTCTCCTTCGTCAAAATGACACAACGATGTCTTCGAAATCACAACAATGTCTTCGAAATGAAACACTCTTGCATAAAAAAAGCCCCGATTTACAATTTCA
Organism: Flavobacterium sp.; assembly: GCA_004296145.1. Lineage (GTDB taxonomy): Bacteria > Bacteroidota > Bacteroidia > Flavobacteriales > Flavobacteriaceae > Flavobacterium. Next base: position 12,024 of record SEBM01000052.1, on the reverse strand, counting down.
AAAACTGTAAACCGGGACCAAGAATAAAGACTGAAAACCGAGACTGAGACTGAAAACTTACTTCAAGACATTCACTCTAACATAACTCCCGTCATCATATTTAATCTGATACGGAGAATCAAAAAAGGTGCTTGGTAAATAATAATCAGTAGTAATAATTTGTGCGCCAGATTTTTTAGCAGCTTCAAAATGCGAATAATCATTTGCTCTGGCTTCTTTGGTATCAGAATCGGCTCTGGTTCTTATGATATATCCTTTTTTAACCAAATCAGCGATTTCAGGATCTTCAGCGTTGTTTCTGAACATGGCAGCCGCTTCCGGTTTTCCGGGTTCAGCGTTGATAAAAACGGCGCGTCCTTTTAAGGACGGATGATTTAATGCGTACAAATCTCTTTTTGCGCCGTTATTATCTAATAAGAATAAAAATCTTCCGTTGGCTTTTTTAAGCGTTGGCCAATTGCCTTTCAAAACCGCTTCTTCCAGCGTGTTATATTTTCCTCTCACCATATCTGGCGTTATTAGTTTATTGTTTCCTAATTCTTTGCGAATTACTTTGTCTAAAGCATCAAATACTTCAGGAGTAAAAGCTTCCGGTTTTGTTCCGAAGTAATTTGCATCGCCATCTTTTGGTTCCAAAGTAATGAAAACCGGTACGTGATCAGGATTGGCATCTGACCATTTTTTAAGTTCCTGAAGGCAAAGTTCAAAAGTGTAAACAGAAGTCCTGAAATCTATATCCGGCATATGGAAAACTTTAAAACCCGGTTTGTTCATTAATCCTTTTGGATCATAAACTTCCTGAGATTTTACCACGTCAAGACCTTTTGGATGCGCATATTTTCCGCCTTTAGAATCGGCAAAAACATCGATTTCCAGGTTTCTTAAACCTTTATTCAATTGTTCCGTGATTCCGATATGCGTGTATTGCAAACCTTTTAAGGAACGGGTTGTGTCTTTTGTCTGAATTAAATTATATAAATCAGTTTCAATAGCGTGTCTGTAACTATTGTGTGAGCCAATTACCTGTATTTGATTTAGTTTTAGATTTTCGTCTTTTATCTGTGCGCCGCAGTGTATAGTGCCCACAAAAAATAATGTAAACAGAATTTGTTTCATGATTTGAAATTGAAGTTTGTACTAATTGATAAGGGAAGAAGAGCTGAGAATACGCCCCTTTTGGAATCACTAAATTAAAATTGGCTTGTGTTTTTTATGTTAGTTTAAATAAAAGAAATCGCAAACTGATTATCATTTTTTGATTGAAAAAGTAGTATTTATACAGCAAAAGAATTCTTTATTTAATTTAAAGTTAACCTTGAGGCAAAAAACATTGGTATAACATTTTATTATTTTACAATACAAAACAACGCTGCACTTTTATATGAACAACCCTGAAGCTTTTGAAAAAACGTATACCGAATACTGGAAAAAGTTAAATGCTTTTTCGTATACGATGACTCAGGATAAAGACTTGGCGCAGAATATTGTTCAGGATATTTTTATTGATTTGTGGGAGAGAAAAGATGACCTGAATATAAATGCAATTGAACCTTATTTATTTCGCGCGGTAAAAAATCAGGTTTTTAAACATTATCAGAACAATCGTTTTGATAAGACGATTTTAGAAGATAAATTCGAAGATTACATTATAGATAATTTTACCTCTATAGATCCTGAAGTTATGGATCTGCTTTATTCCTTATTAGAAAAACTTCCCGAAAAAAGAAAAGAAGTTTTATTGATGTACAAATTTCAGGATATGTCCATAGATCAGATTGCTGATGAACTTGGATTATCTAAACAAACGGTAAAAAACCAAATTTCTTCGGGATTAAAACAATTGCGCGAAGGCCTTAAAGATCTGGCCTGGATGGCGCCTTACATCATTTTGCATCAAAATTTTTTAAAATAACTTTCTGTTAATGGTTTCATAATATTTCGGGATAGTACGATTTTCTGTTTTCTGTACTTGTAGATAACAACAAGTATTATGGTAAAAAGAATTAAGCACAGTTTAGAATATCTTATTAATAAAAGTGTTCAGAATAAAACTTCTAAAGCAGAAGAAAATCTATTAGATCATTTTGCTTTTACACAATATCAAAACTCAAAATGGGACGAAACGTCGATGGGAGACAGCGACGAAGTTTCAAAATATATATATGAAAATATTCAGCTTCGGATAGAGAAGAAAAATAGTTTCAAAGTGTATTTTAAATATATGGCCGCTGCCAGTATTCTTCTTCTTGTTGGTTTAGGTTTTTTATACGAGCCAGGTGTATCAAATGAAAAACAATTGACATTTAAAACAACATCATCTCCAGAATCAATAACATTGAGTGATGGTTCGAAAATTTATCTGGCAGCAAATTCTACTTTTCAATATCCTGAAAAATTTAACAGCGAAGAACGAAATGTTTCTTTACTAAAAGGAAATGCATTTTTTGAAGTTGCCAAAGACAAACAACATCCTTTTATAATTGAATCAGGAGAAATCAAAACCAAAGTGGTTGGAACTTCTTTCCATATCCAGTTTTCAAAATCAAAATGCGAAGTGATTGTCGTAACCGGAAAAGTAAATGTTTCTAACAAAAAAGGAGAAAGCATTGATCTTGTTCCGAATCAGGAAGCTTTGTTTATGGATCAGAAGCTAACAAAACTTCCGGTTGATAAATACCTTTCTATCAATTGGTACACAACCGATATTACGCTAAACGAAGCGACCTTAAAACAGGTAATTACCATTTTACAATATAAATACGGAGTAACCTTTGAATGTAAAAACCAGGGCGCACTAGCGATGCCGGTGACTGTTTTTATAGAAAAGAATGCTTCTCTTGAAAGTGTTTTAAAACAAATAAACTATATCACAAACCTAAAATTCAATATATATGACGAGATAGTACAAGTGAATTAAAAACAAAAAAAGCAGTTGCTGAGAACAACTGCCAATTAATAATTAAGTATCGAAAAACCAATAACTTAAATCATGTATTTTAAACTTACCAATTTAAATCTAAAAAGTCTTTTCTTTTTAGCCCTGACATTACTGTCGTTTCAAAGCGGTTTCAGTACAAACAAATTAAAGAATTCAAAAATAGAAAATAAAATAGAAAAAGCAACTTTAGTTTCTATTTTTTCAAAATTGAGCAAACAGACCGATTATAAATTTAGCTACGGACAAGCTATTATTTCTGATAATACAACGTATAGCGTAAATTATAATAATGAATCTGTTGCTTTAATTTTAAGTGATCTTTCAAAAAAAGCTAATTTCAATTACAACATCAACGGAAAATTAGTTTTGATTCAGAAATCAGCTGTGCATAATGTAAAATCTGAGGCAGCAGATAAAATCAAAGTAAAAGGAAAAATCGTTGACGAAAACGGTGTGCCAATTCCAGGCGTAACTATTTTGGAAGCAAGTACAAAAAAATCTGCTGTAACTAATTTTGACGGAGAATTTGAACTTACTGTTAATGAAGGAACAACACTTGAAGTTTCTTATTTAGGTTATAAAACCAAAACGGTTGCAGCTCAAAAGAATTTCATGTCAATTCAATTAGAGCCAAATACATCTGAATTAAGCGAAGTATTGGTTGTTGGTTACGGAAAACAATCTAAAAAAGACGTTACCGGAGCAGTTACACAATTAGAAGCTGGAAATTTTAAACAAGGAGTAAACGTTTCTGTAGATAATTTGATTCAGGGAAAAGTGGCTGGTGTACGTGTTGTTAGTACAAGCGGTGAGCCTGGAGCGGGAGTAAACGTTACGATTCGTGGAGTTTCCTCTATCAGAAGTGGAAGTACACCTTTATTTGTTGTTGACGGTATGCCGTTATCAAATGACGATGTGAGCCCTACAGGAAGTAATGTTGGATTTGGGGCTTCTGCTGCAAAAAATCCACTAAACTTTTTAAATACAAGTGATATTGAGTCTATTACTGTTCTTAAAGATGCTTCGGCTGCAGCAATTTATGGTGCGAGAGGATCTAATGGAGTAGTTATGGTTACGACTAAAAAAGGATCAAAAGGTGAAGGAACACTTACGGTTGATTCTTATATGGGAGTTTCTACTGTGGCTAACAAATTAGACGTATTGAGCGCAAGTGATTACAGAGGTGCAATTAAAGATCCTGCTTTTGATCATGGTGGAAATACAGACTGGCAGGATGTAATTTACAGATCTGCTATTACAACAAATAACTCTTTGTCTTTTGCTAAACAAACTGAAACCGGAAACTATTTTGCTTCTGTAGCGCAAATGGATCAGGAAGGTGTTATTCGCAACAGTAATTTTAAACGTATTTCTGGTAGAATTAATGCTGCTGAATCATTTTTGGATAATAAACGTCTGAAAATAAAAATGAATCTTACAGCGAGTCAGACTACAGATGACGGAGTTCCGACAAGTGATGACGGAGGTTCTAACGGACAGCTGATCGTACATACTTTGATGGCAAACCCAACGCGTCCTGTCTATGATGAAAATGGAAATTTTACCAATTTCAACATGAATGCACATTATAATCCGGCTTATTTATTAAGTATTTATGAGGATCAGACACGTACGCTGAGAGTTCTTGGAAACTTAGAAACTTCTTTTAGAATTTTTAACGGATTAGAATATAAATTAAATTTAGGTATTGACCGTTCTACAGCAGAAAGAAATACGACAATTTATCCAAACCTTACCGATTTAAATCCAAAAGGGAAATATGTTCAGAACAATCTTGATTCAAAAAACTCATTGGTAGAACATTATTTAACTTATAACCTGACATTAGACAAACATAAGATTGAAGCTTTGGGCGGATTCTCTTATCAAAAATTCGAAAGATCAGGAACAAGTTTCAATATTGACGGAATTTCTGCGCAGGGAGTTGGTGTAAAACCATCTATTAATCCTGGTTTTGCAGGAACTCAATCAGGAACAACAGGTTATGCTCAGGAAAACGAATTGCAATCTTACTTCGGAAGATTAAATTATAGTTTTGATAACAGATATTTGTTAACAGCTTCTATGAGAGCAGACGGTTCTACACGTTTTGGTGATAACAATAAATACGGTTACTTTCCTTCATTTGCTTTGGGATGGAATATTTCTAACGAAAGTTTCTTAAAAGATTCTGAAGCTATCAACAACTTAAAACTTAGAGCGAGCTGGGGACAAACAGGAAACCAGGAAGTACCGAACAAACAAACTAAAGCAAGTTATTCTTTGTCAGGACCTGACGGATATTATTTATATGATGATTTGACTTTGGTAAATGGTGTTTTTGTGAGCAGAACAGCAAATCCTGACTTAAAATGGGAGGTTGTTACACAATACAATTTAGGTCTTGATTTTAATTTATGGAATGATAAATTCTACGGAACCGTTGACTATTTCAACAAAACAACTACAGATGCCATTTTATATATTCCTTCAAATCCTTTAAGCCAGACTCAAAATATCTGGACAAATATTGATGGAAAAATTGTAAACAAAGGTTTAGAGATCATGTTAGGCTCTAAAATTGTTGATACTAAAGATTTTAGCTGGAATGTCGATGTAAATGGATCTACATTAAATAATAAAATTGAGAACTTACCACTTTCAGAAATCTTAACAGGAACTATTTCAGGACCTGGACAATCTGGAGTAAATGCTAATATTTATAAAAGCGGTTATGCTGCAGGTTCATTCTATTTATTAGAACACACTGGTTTTGATGATAAAGGTGGAAATATTTTTAAAGATCAAAACGGAGATGGTAAAATTGATAACGCTGACAGAGTTGTTATTGAAGGTGCTTTACCAACTTTCTATTATGGTTTGAATAGTGATATGAGATATAAAAACTTTACATTTTCATTCTCTATAATTGGTCAGACTGGAGGTTACTTATTGAATAATACAGGATTAAATGCCTTAAACATCAATAACCTTGCGTCAGACAGAAACGTTGCTACAGGTTATTATGAGTCTGGTGCAAATTCTGCCAATTCACCAATTTTATCTACACTTTTCTTAGAAAAATCTGATTTCATCAGATTGAACGCAGCCCGTATCGGTTACAATTTTGATTTGAAAGGATTGAACTGGTTAAACGGATTAACACTTTATGTAACAGGTAATAACCTAATTACAATCACGAACTACACTGGATATGATCCATTAGTAAATACTCCTAAAGCAAACAACGGAAACCAATCTATTGGTATTGATTATGCAAGTTATCCAACTTCCAGAACGTTCAGTTTCGGAGCAACTTTAAAATTATAAATCATGAAAACAAAGACATTTTTTAGAATAAAACTTTTAACTATATTCTCTTTTATTTTAATCTTAAACAGCTGTACAGATTTGGACGAGGTTTTTTTGGATGAAATACCTGGAAATGCAGTTTCAGATCCTGCAGGTTCGCTGGCAGCAGCGTATGACAGACTTGGAGACGGAACTTTTACAGATCACGGAGCCGTTTTTGCCATGCAGGAATATACAACTGATGAAGCTATTTTGCCAACACGAGGAAGTGACTGGGGAGACGGGGGTAAATGGAGAGATATGCATGAATTTACCTGGAGTCCTACTAACGGTGTTGTAGGCGGTAACTGGGATTTATTAACAAATGGTATTACACGTTGTATCACAGCTATTCAGTCTGCTGAACAAAGCTCTATTCCTGAGAAAAAGCTTTTTCTTGCAGAAGCAAAAGCACTTATGGCTTATTATACGTATACCACTTTAGATTTGTACGGACAAGCTCCTTACAAAGATCCAATGGATCCTAAACCAGAATTACAGATTTTAAAAGCAGATACGCAGATTGATCAGTTAATTAAAGATGTAGAAGCTTTAATTCCGGATCTTGCTGACAGCGGATCACAAAGAACATACCACGGAAGATTTACAAAACAGGCAGCGTATGCTTTTTTAAGTACCATGTATTTGAATCGTGCCGTGTTTAAAGATCGCTACAATGCAGCATCAAATTTCAATTTTAATGAACCGGCAGTTTCTGGTTCAGGAACTGATATGGATCGTGTAATTTATTATACTACATTGCTTATTGATTCTGGAAAATATTCTTTAGAAAGCGATTATTTCAAAAATTTCGCAAGAAATAATGAGAATGGTTCAGAGCTAATTTTTGCAATTTCTCAAAAGATAGATTATATCAGAAACGGTTCTAACAGTTTTGCATATGTAAGTATGGAACGTAATCAGAGAGCTTCTGCTGCAAACAGAGGAACGAATGCATCATGTATTACTCCTGAATTTTATGCAAGTTGGGCTGGAAATCATGATGACCCAAGATTTGAGCAACATTACCAATATGCCGACGGTACATGGTTTATGAATGACGGAACAGACGTAAGTGTTCCTGCAACAGACATCGTACCGAAAAGTGCTAATTTACCTTGGTTCCACTTTAACAGAGGAATTCAGGCGGGACTTCAATACGGACCAATATTATTACCTTCAGGATCTCTTGAAATGGTTGGTAATCGTATCAAAGTTTCTCCATTGTATATGGAAAAGAGCACGACTACAAGAATGAATTTTACACCATCATTGACATTTGCAGATCCAACTAAATCTGTTTTTGCCCAAAACGAAATCAATCAGGGAGCTCGTGTATTTAAATATGAGTTTGATCCGGAAGGAGGAAACGGTAACAGTAATGTTGATATTCCGTTATTTCGTTTAGGAGGAGTTTATGCAATGAGAGCAGAAGCACTTTTTAGAAAAGGAAGCACAGGAGCTGCAATGGATGACTTAAACAAATTGCGTACGAGCAGAAAAAGAGAGTCTTTGTTTGGAAACGCGCCTGGAAAAGCACTTACAGCTTTAGATGCTGAACAATTATATAAAGAACTAGGTTTTGAATTGTACTGGGAATTACAAAGAAGACCAGAAAGCATCCGTTTTGGAAAATATGATTTAGCCGGAACTGCAAAAGCTGCTTCTCAACCATTTAGAAGACTTTTCCCAATTCCACAAACGGTTATTGATCAGAAAGTTTTTAAACAAAACGAAGGATATAATTAAGTTTTTGTGTTAGTTTATTTTTAGTCAAAAGCCTGTTCATTCATTTGGACAGGCTTTTCTATTTTGGATTTTCAGGAAGAATCACTTTGTATTTATCTTCTTCTTCAGCAGCTCTTTTTTGGGCCGCTTTTCCTTTTCCGATAGGTATTCCCGCTGTTACATACAAAGACCTGTTATACTGATTCGGGCTTGCATCTCCTTTCATCAACGGAACTAATCCGTAATAATACTGAACCGTTATGTTCATCCCGTTTCCAACATTCATATGATAACCTGCGCCAACTGCAACGCCGGCATCAATTACATGAATCTGATCCCTGATATTGTTTTTATAAACCACATCTTCTTTATTGTATTCATTTTTAAATCTGTCAAAAGCTTTCGCTAATAAACCAACTTGAGGACCACCCTTTAGATAAATATTATTTTTAAATTGATATTTGATGAGAATGGGAACATTAAAATACCGAATTTCACGATCAACACTTCCTCCGGCAAATGTATTATCCAGATTTTCATTGTTTAAAGAATAAACAGGTAATCCGTGAGCTCCCATGGGAGATTTTACAATAACTCCGGTATTGATCATCCATGCCGGATTTTTTTTGGAACGAATATCAAAATAAAAACCAAGATTAAAACCCGGATTTGTACCCGAAGCTCCCATGTTTGAAATGGTCGAAAAATTCACACCTCCATCTAAACCAAACTCAAGGAAAGGAGAATTGAGTTTATCTCCAAAAATCAGCGAAATTAAAACCTGAGAATGCATCGAAATGCTACAAAACAAAGTGATTAATAAGAATAAAAACTTTTTCATGACCGAGAGTTTTAAAGTCCGAATCGATATTGCACACCACCTAAAACCTGCGTACGACTTCCTAAAAAGCCAGTTTCTAACCTAAACATAATATGTTTATTGTATTGATACTGAGTTCCAACAATAAAATTCCACATATCTTTTGGCGCTTTCTGAAGCGAATATTGTATAGTTGAAGAACCGGCAGTACTCAATGCGCCTTCTAAAGTTGTCAAAATAGTTCCGGCAGACTCTAAAGCCCTGTTTGCCGTATTGTGTTTAGCAATATTTGCCGGATTTGATTGTTGAGCAGGCGTTAATCCATCCCACCAATTATCTACTTTTGTCTGGTTTTCTTCAACTTTTGCCAAACCGTTGTTTACTTTTTCTTCGGCCCCTTCTAACGGAATAACATCAGACAGCGCCAAATTTCCGTTTGTGTCTCCGGAAATATGAACCCTAAATCCACCAACCCACAAAGCAATGTTTCTTTCCGGTTTATTAAATTTGAAAGTTTTACCAAGACGCGGTCCAAAGACGTATGAAAAAGCAGGTTTATCCAAAGCGCTGATATCTGTCCATGCCATATTCATATCGAGCGCCAGCCAGCCACCGCCAATACCAATAGTTGGCGTCATTCCAATTCCGAAAGTCGTTGCATTAAAATCCTGATGTGTTTGAAAGTTAGCAACTTCAGACCAGTTATTGTCAGCATCTGGAACCCAGATTCCGGCATTTATTTTGGTAGTCGTATTGGCTTTTCCAAAAATTCCATAAATATTCAGAAACGGAAGCAGCCAGATATCCGGACGAATCGTAATTGAACTGGCTTCTACAGAAGATTTATCAAAACGTACGATCTCATCAAGATTATACATTGGTCCATTATTAAATCCGACTTCCAGTTTACTAATAACGATGTCAGATTTCTGCCAGAAGTAATTGACCGAAAGTCCGGCAGAATAGGGGAGTTTATATCCTTTTTGTGCTACCTTTTCTCCCCAGATAGGCAAGGCGTAAGGATATTTTTCTATTTTAAGACTGTCTTTTAGTTCCCGATTTTTTTCTCCAACGATTTTATCAGTATAAACCTGTCCGAAAATTTGCAAACTAAAAAATAAAAAAATGGCAGATATTAGTGTATTACATTTCATTGACTTAGTGTTTTAAAATTAATTAATAAACCGAATAAAATAAATATGGACTAATGTGTGTAGCTGAAAATAAGGCGTTTACAGACGAGTGTAAGTAAAGGGCAGAAAATAAAATTATGCGTTAAGTAGTGTTAAAGTTAGCTAAAATTTATCTTAATTAAAAATAATAGTCTAAAAATGAATTAGATACATTTTTTAAATATAAAAAAGGCAAGAGAAATCGAAGATGTCTTTTGCCTTTTTATAATTTGTAAAAGTGATTAAATAAACAATGAAATTAGATTTATAAAAATCAATCTTCCCATCCGCAAAGTGTTAATCCGTAGCCTTGTGCCTGCGATAAAGATACTTTAGTCAAAACGTGTCTGCAGGCAGTTAATCCGCGGCAATTTTCCTTATAATGATATTTTTTTGCTCCTGTTGGTCCGCAGATATAGACATTGGTTTCTACAGGATGAAAAGACGTCAGAAACATAAATAACAGGATTAAAGTATATTTCATTTGATACGATTTGGGTTGAGGTTTAAGGGACTATTAAGTTGTATTCATTTCCTTGTTCGTCTGTTGCTTTTAGTTTTCCGTAAGCAATCCATTCTGTTTTAATTTCTATATTTTTAATGGTATCACGTAATATTCCGGCGCCAAATTTCCCCTGAACATTGATATTTCCGAAGACAGAATCGCCTCTTGTATTAATTCCTTTTACATCATAATTATACTCATAATGTCCAGGATTTCCGGTTCGGTATTCATACTGATATTCGGTATCAACATGATAGGTTTTGGCTTCTTCGGGAGTTATTGTTTCCCTGTCATCAGGAGTTACAACTTCTTTGTAGAACGTGTTTATTTTTGGCTGTGATGATATTTCTTTATTACAGCCGGATATTGCCAATAGAAAAACAAAGAGTAATTTTTTAACCATAGATTTATCAGTTATGAGTTTATAAATATATAGTTCCATTTTATCGAATGTAAGCGTATTTATACCTGAATTGCACTTTCATAAATGTCAACCGTATCAAGCAATTCTTTTTCAAACTGATAAATTTCATCAATTGAAGAAATAGCCGTTTTGGTTTCATTTTTATTGTCGTTAAAAAGGCTGATATATTTCTTTCCTCCATTTAAATGAAGACGACAAAGCGGTTTACGATTATTATCATCCAAAAGAATTCCGAAATAAGATTGTGTATCACGATGAACAATTCTTTTAATCGGGATTTTTCTTCTCAGAATTGCTACAATAATTCGATAACCTTCTAATTCTTCTTCGGTTGTAATGACTTTGTTTTCATCTTCAACAGGCAAAATTTCCTCGTCTTGTTGTTTGATTGTTTCTTTGGTAAGAGCCGCATTTAATCTATCATTAATTCTGTCGTTTATGTATTGACTTACAGATCTCTGAACTAAGTCTTTAAATTCATCAACAACTTTTTCGGTAAGTCTGCCTGCATATACTTTATTTGCAAAAAGCTTCGTAAAATCGTTTGACGGATTTTCAAGTTCTGCATTAAACTGCTTTTTTATTTCTTTAATATATTTTAAAGAACTCGCATTGCTGACAATATTATCTACATTGAAATTTGATTTATGAAACTTTGTAATTTCATTGATTGTGTTTTCTTTCAGATTGGTAATATCAAATTCAAGAAATGGTTTTTCGTCCATTTTATTTTGGGCATCCAAATCGGTAAAGAATTGATAATTAATACCATTTGTCAAAAGAGCAAATCTTGTTTTAGTAACATGAAAATAGCGGAATAATTGCGAGTTATGTACTGTCAGTTTTTCTTTCCAGCTTTTGCATTCAACAATAATGATCGGTTCTCCATTCTGAAAAATGGCATAATCTACTTTTTCACCTTTCTTTAAACCCAAATCGGCTGTAAATTCAGGAACAACTTCAAGCGGGTTAAATGCATCATATCCTAAAACATGAATGAATGGCAATACAAAAGCATGTTTGGTTGACTCTTCCGTTTCAATTTTGCTTTTTAGCTGATTAATTTTATCAGCCAGTGATTTTAGT
>SEBM01000556.1 GCA_004296145.1 Flavobacterium sp. | reverse complement strand
ATAAAAAACTAGTTATGAGATCAATTTGGAAAGGTTCGATAGGTTTTGGATTGGTTAACATTCCTGTAAAATTATATTCAGGGGTGCAAAACAGCAATCTAGATTTAGATATGTTGGATGAAAGAGATCATGCCAAAATCAAGTTTCAGCGTATAAATGAAGATACCCGAAAAGAGGTTCCTTTTGATAAAATTGTTAAAGGTTTTTTCTTAAAAGATAAATATGTGATTTTAGATGAGCATGATTTTGAAGAAGCTGCTCCAGAAAAGAACAAAATCATTGAATTAGAGAATTTTGTTGATATCAATGCCATCAACCCTATTTATTATGAAACTTCTTATTATACCGAACCCGAAAAACAAGGCACAAAAGCATATGCATTGCTACTAAAAGCACTAGAAAAATCTAAAAAAGCTGGAGTGGGTAGGTTTGTGTTGCGCAACACCGAAAATCTTTGTGTTATTCATCCAATGGATGGTGTAATTGTAATTACCAAAATCAGATTTCAGGAAGAAATTAGAACCCTAGCAGAAATTAAAAAAGTTGACACAAAAAGTATCCCTAAAAAGGAAATGGATGTGGGTTTGGCATTAATTAAACAATATAGTGCCGATTTTGATATTGCATCATTCAAAGATACTTACAGCAACGAATTACTTAAAATTATTAAGGCCAAAGCAAAAGGAAAACGTGCTGTTGTTAAGAAATTAAAACCTCAAAAAGCAAGTAATGATAATCTTTATGATCAATTGATGAAAAGCTTAAGCGGTAAAAAACAAGCTTAAACTTTTATCGTTAGCGAGAACTCAACTTGGTTATAATTTTTTTAAGGTCGATACCTTTTCCAAGTACAGGTTTAAAAATATCTCCAATACTTTCGATGCGCTCAATAGCGTTAAAAATATGAAAATCTTTCATTTTTAATCCTTTTTTAACCTCATCCCAATCCATCGGCATGGATACTGTTGCGCCTGGTTTTGGTCTAACGGCATAAGGTGCTGCTATAGTAGCTTGAGCCCTATTCTGCAAAAAATCAAGATACATTTTCCCTCCCCTATCTTTTACAGAACGCTCTAGACTGGTGTATTTTGGCAATTCGTGATGCACTAAAGTAACGATGATTTTAGCAAACTCTTTTGATTGGTCGTAGGTATATTTTGCACCCAATGGTATGTAAATATGCAAACCTGTTGAGCCACTGGTTTTGCAATAACTTGGCACGCCCATGTCATCTAAAATTTGCTTGGTAACTAAAGCCGCCTCAATAACTTGATCAAAGGTATTCTTGGCAGGATCTAAATCAATGATACACCATGTTGGGTGGTCTGGTTTTTTTATAGTACTGCTCCACGGATTTATTTCAATGCAGCCCAAACCAGCCATATATAAAAGTGTGGCTTTATTATTACCTAAAAGGAAATGTTTATCCTCCTCACTATCATTGCTATGGTATAAATACAGATCTGCCCAATCTGGCACTTTCCCAGTCACATCTTTCTGATAAAAACTTTGCCCATTTATCCCGTTAGGAAAACGATTTAAAGATTGTGGCCTATTTTTTAAATACGGCAGCATAATTGGTGCAACTTGCTCGTAATAATTAATTAAATCTCGTTTAGTAATTTTTTCTTTTGGCCAATAGACTTTACTTAGGTTGGTAAATTTCAAATCATGTCCATTTACTTTTTTGCCTTGTGTCTCTTCGTTGTTATTTAAAAACGTTTTTTCATTCCTTGTGTTTTTCTTAGGCAGATCTTCTTTGACATCATTTTTAACCACTTTTGAAATAGATTTAGCTTTCTCCAAAACCACTTCATCAGCCTCTTTATCTGTTCTCATACCAGCAAAAGATGGGTGCCTCATTACTCCATCACTTGTCATTTCGGTAAAATTAACTTCACAAATCAATGCAGGCTTCAGCCAAGTTACTTTCGCTTTCGGCGGATTAGGTCTAAATCTGCTTGCCTTATTTACATCTGGTTCGATGCTAAATGCCGGCTTGTCGATAATTAGCTTTTCAAATTTCAACAACAATTCTTTTTGCTGTTTCACAGTAAAACCTGTCCCTATTTTGCCAGTATAAACAAATTGATCTTTGTCATAAACGCCTACCAACAATGAGCTAAACGGCTTACTGGTATCATCGTTTTTGGTAAAACCACCAATAACTACTTCTTGCCGTTTATTTGCTTTAATTTTTAGCCAATTTCCACTTCTATGGTTAGTTTCATAAGTGCTACCTTGATTTTTTGCAATTACTCCTTCTAAATCCATTTTAACCGCAGTAGCTAAAAATTCTGTCCCTGAGGTATAAAAATGTTTGCTCATTCGTATCAACGGATGATCAATCATAATCTTTTCGAGGATTAATTTCCTAGCAGTTAAAGGCAAATTTTTAAGATCATAGCCCTCAAACCACATGATATCGAAAACATAGTACATCAAATTCCCATCTTTCTCACTATGCCAATTCTGCAAAGCACCAAAATCCGCAGTTCCTTTGTCATTTACAACTATAATTTCGCCATCTAAAACTGCATTTATTTTCCACTCTTTTAAAGCATTGTAGATTGGGTAAAATTTTTCGTTAAAAGATTGGTCGTTCCTAGATTTAAGCTCTAATTCAGCTTTGTTTTTAAAAGTCACAGCTCGGTAGCCGTCCCATTTTATTTCATACATCCAATCTTCATCATCAACGGGTTCGTTTACCAAAGTGGCTAACATTGGTTTAAGCTTAGTATAAAATTGCTGTTTTTCAGCTTGTTTAAGTATTGTTTTTAATTCAGGTTCAGGCTCATTT
>SEBM01000555.1 GCA_004296145.1 Flavobacterium sp. | reverse complement strand
CTTATATTCCTTATATGGTTTAAAAAGTTAAAATTGACTTAAAGAATATCTTTTTAAGTTAATCTGAAACCTCACAAAATCAAGGACTTTTAAAAATAAAAGCCAAAACACTTGACAACGCCTATCTCACAATCGTATATTTGCAACCGATTTAAAATTTTAGATAAAAAAATCTAAAATGTACACTCTAAAATCAACAATTCAAATATGAAATTATCGCACTTCAATTTCAATTTACCTAAAGAACTTTTAGCTGAATTTCCAGCAGAAAATAGAGATGAGTCTCGTTTAATGGTAATTGACCGTCAAAAACAAACCATAGAACACAAAATGTTTAAAGATGTTATCAATTATTTTGATGATGGAGATGTTTTGATTCTTAACAATACTAAAGTTTTCCCTGCACGTTTGTACGGAAACAAAGAAAAAACTGGAGCAAGAATTGAAGTTTTCTTATTAAGAGAATTAAATTCTGAGCAACGTCTTTGGGACGTTTTGGTTGATCCGGCTAGAAAAATCCGTATCGGAAATAAACTTTATTTCGGAGATGATGATTCATTAGTTGCTGAGGTTATTGACAATACAACTTCTCGTGGTAGAACTTTACGTTTCTTATACGATGGTTCTTACGAAGAATTCAGAAACAAATTAACAGAACTTGGAGAAACTCCAATCCCAAAATACATCAATAGAGAAGTTACTGCTGAAGATGCAGAAAGATACCAAACAATTTATGCAAAAGAAGAAGGAGCGGTAGCGGCACCAACTGCTGGTTTACACTTCTCAAAACACCTTTTGAAAAAATTAGAAATCAAAGGAGTAAATTTTGCTGAAGTAACTTTACACGTTGGTTTAGGAACTTTTAACCCGGTTGAGGTTGAAGATTTATCTAAACACAAAATGGATTCTGAAGAATTGATTATCAAACAAGAAGCTTGTGATATTGTAAATGCTGCAAAAGCAAATAAAAAACGTATTTGCGCAGTAGGAACAACTTCAATGCGTGCTATTGAAAGTTCAGTTTCTTCTCAAAATACTTTAAATCCTTACGAAGGATGGACAAATAAATTTATTTTCCCTCCTCACGATTTTAGTATTGCAAACTGTATGATTACAAATTTCCATACACCAAAATCAACATTGTTAATGATGATTTCTGCTTTCTGTGGTCATGATTTAATGAAAAGAGCATACGACGAAGCTATCAAAGAAGAATACAAATTCTATTCTTACGGAGATGCAATGTTGATCATCTAATTTATTTTAAAAGGTAAATTGATTCATATAGAAACCTGTCAGTAATGGCGGGTTTTTTTTATGGTTTCCAGTCTCAGTCTCAGTTTTCAACCTAGCTGTGACTGAAAACTGCTACTGCGACTAAAAACGAACGTGTTAATTTTAAGTGATATATTTTAAAAGTTGTTATTTTTACGGATAAAACAAAAAACAATGACCTTTCAAAATACACGCGAATTTGCACAGCAACTCGATTCACAAGATACTTTAAATCACTACCAGCAAGAATTTATATTTCCAAAAGTAAACGACAAACGCGTTATTTATTTTACAGGAAATTCTTTAGGATTACAACCAAAACGCACCAAAGCTTATATAGATGAAGTAATGAATGACTGGGCTGAACTGGCTGTCGAAGGTCATTTTTATGCCCAAAAACCATGGTGGGATTATCAGGAAAGATTTGCAGAACCGTTGAGTAAAATTGTTGGAGCTTTGCCTTCAGAAGTTACGGTGATGAATACTTTAACGGTAAATCTTCATTTGCTGATGGTATCGTTTTATCAGCCAACAAAAACACGATATAAAATTATCTGTGAAGAAAAGGCATTTCCTTCAGATCAGTATATGTTTCAAAGTCAGGTTCATTTTCACGGATACAAAACTGAAGATGCTATTGTCGAAATCAAACGCCGCGAAGGAGAACATAACATTCGTCTTGAAGATGTTTTAGCAAAAATTGAAGAAGTTGGAGATGAATTGGCGTTAGTCTTAATTGGAGGCGTAAATTATTATACAGGACAAGTTTTTGATATAAAAACAATCACAGCTGCCGGACAAAAAGCCGGAGCAAAAGTAGGCTGGGATTTAGCGCATGCCGCAGGAAATATAAAATTAGAACTTCACGACTGGAATGTCGATTTTGCTGCCTGGTGCAGTTATAAATACATGAACTCAGGACCGGGAAATGCATCTGGTTGTTTTGTTCACGAAAAACATCATAATGATTCAAGTTTACCACGTTTTGCAGGTTGGTGGGGACATAATAAAGAACGCCGTTTTAAAATGGAACCAACTTTTGATCCCGTTCACGGAGCCGGAGGATGGCAAATTAGTAATTTACCGGTTCTTTCTCTGGCGCCTTATTTAGCTTCGGTAGAAATGTTTGCTGAGGTTGGAATGGATGCGTTGATTAGAAAAAGAGATCACATAACATCCTATTTAGAATTCATTTTACATGAAATTGATAAAGAAGTAAATGGTTCATTTGAAATCATTACGCCTTCTGATCCAAAGGAAAGAGCATCTCAATTATCTGTTTTTTTACATGGAGAAGGAAGAAGCTTATTTGATTATTTAATGAAAAACGGAGTTATTACAGACTGGCGCGAACCAAATGTTATTCGTCTGGCCCCAGTTCCGTTATATTGTTCTTACGAAGATATGTATGACTTTGGACAAATTCTTAAAAAAGGAATTTTAGAAAAATAATATTTAATCTCGCAAAGTCGCGAAAGCGCAAAGAAATAAGCTTAGAGACTTTGCAAGATTTTAATTTCAACGAACA
>SEBM01000554.1 GCA_004296145.1 Flavobacterium sp. | reverse complement strand
GATTACTACGTATTAAAATTGAAATATACTAAAAATTTTTCAGATGAAATTCTGGTTGCACTTTGTCTTTTTCTGAAAGAATAATGTCTTCCATTGGTAGCTTCCAGTCTATATTAAGTTCCTGGTCATTCCAAAGAACTCCACCTTCAGATTCTTTATTGTAGAAGTTATCACATTTATAAGAAAATGCAGCAGTCTCACTTAGAACAGAAAAACCATGACCGAAACCTCTCGGAACATATAACTGTAATTTATTTTCGTCTGTAAGCTCAATAGAAAACCACTTTCCGAATGTTGGCGAATCTTCACGCAAATCTACAGCAACATCTAAAACTTTTCCTTCTAAACATGATACAAGCTTTGCCTGAGCATACTCTCCTTTTTGTAGATGCAAACCTCTGACAACACCATAACTTGACTTGGAAACATTATCCTGTACAAAATGACCATTCAAACCCGTTAATTCCTGAAATTTCTGCTCGTTGAATTTTTCGTAAAAATATCCCCTGTCATCTTTAAAAACTGTTGGCTCGATAATATAACAGTCTTTCAGTGGTGTTTCTTTTATTTTCATAAGTGTTCCAGGTTATTATCTTCCAAGCTTTCGAAGCTTGTTTATGATTATTTATCTACGGGCAAAGATAAAAATTACTCTTGTAGAAACAAATTTTTCACTTTACTACTTTTTTGTAAATATCAATGAGATTTACAAAATTTTTGTCTTTATTATATTCATCAAAAACTTTTTTATACGATTCTCCTCCCATTTCGCTTAATTTCGCGGTTTCAAGAAAAAAGTTTATTTTCTCAATAGCTTCATCTGTAGTATTGTAAACAAAACCATTACGACCATTGTTAACAGTATCTTTATTCCCTATTACATTACTTACCAAAAGAGGCTTTCTCATAGCCATTGCTTCCAGAATTGCAATTGGAAGACCTTCCCACAGAGACACCTGAATATATAGATCTAATGAATTAATCTTCTGCAATAATTCTTGTCTTGTTCTTACCCAACCTGTAACTTCTATGTTTTCTGAGGTAATATCATCAATCAACTCTCCGTCTCCTATCCAAACAAAATCAACATTTGGGAATCTGGAAGCTATTTCATTGAAAGCTTTTGGATTTTTTTGAGGAGTTAATCTGCCGACTGTCCCTATTGTAAAACGTTGGTTGACTTTAGGAGAATAAACTTTATTTGGTAGTTCGAAATCTACACCGTTTCTTATCAGTTTTGTTTTACCAATTTTTTTTGCGATTTCGTATTCGGTGTTTCCAGAGGCAATGATTGTGCCTCCAAATAAAAATGGCATTACATTTTCTATTATCTTGAATAAGGAAATTTTAGCTTTTGATATGTTTTGCTGAACAAATGAAAAACCATGAGGTGAATAATAAATATTTTCTTTACGTACCAATCCTAAAGATGCCAATCTGCCAACTACACTTGCTTTGGAAGAATGCAAATGAATGATGTCTGGCTTTATCACTTTTAGAATTTTACGTGTTTCTCTTATGACATTCTGATCCTTCTTCAGATTAATCTGACGTTGCATATCCAGCTCATGGAGAAAAATATCAGGATGTATTTCTTTATGAAATAATTCTTTATCCAACTCTCCTCGATTTGGACTATAGATAAGGTGTATTTCACATTTGAATAGGGTCTGATTTGTAGCTAGAAAATTACTCAAATCTTTTACATACGTATAAACTCCACCGCCAAAAGCTTCAACAAATTGAACTATTTTATATTTTATCTTACCTTCTGGCATAGCAGACGTATTTTAGTGTTAGATTAAATAGAGTTATTTCAGCTATTTTTTAAGGTTAGCTGCTGCTTATTAATTAGGACAGTATGATCTGGAACATTTTCATAAACAATACAACCTGCACCTATTACACAATGGTTTCCAATTGTAACACCCTTTAAAATAACAACATTCGATGCAATCCAACAATGTTTTCCAATGATGATTGGAGCTTCAGAATATCCTTGATTTTTTATGGGAATTTCAAAGTCTCTATATAAATGATTATGGTCATATATTTTAACATTTTCTCCAAAAATCGAATAGTCTCCAATAGTAATTTGATTCCTAGCGGCTAGGGTACAAAAATTATTAAAAAAACAATAATCCCCAATAGAAATTTTCGCTTCAGAGCCATCGATAATCAAGGAAAATCCTTTTCTGAAGGAAAATTTTTTACCAATTTTTAGATTCTTTCCATAAACAATTTTAAAGATCATTATCCTTAAAATTGTATTGAGCCGATAAAAAAATTTAAAAAAAATCATTTGCAATTATACTGATTTTAATGCAGAAATATATTGTGCGATAATGTTTTTATTAGAAAACATTTTTTCAATTTTCGTTCTACCGTTTGAACCCATCGTTTCCCGCAGTTTGTTGTCTGCAAGAAGCCTATTAATGCCCTTATTGAGTTCTGAAGCATTTTCTGGAGCGACAATAATACCATCTACTTCATCTGTAATATATTCTGGAAATGCTCCAACATCTGTTGCAACAATTGGCTTACCGTAATAAAAAACAGTCTGTATAATTTGTGTTCCAGTAGCATCTCTATATGGTAAAACCACAAGTCTTGCTCTTCTAATATATTTTGCTATTTCTTCATCTGGAATATATTCATTAACATGAGTTATTCCTATTGGTAAAACATCAATTCCAAAAACTTCTTTTAAGTCTCCTTTTCCAATAATTGTACAAGAGTAGTTCTGGTTATTGACTTTATAAGAATCTATAAGTACATCTAATGCTTTATAATATTCTATTCTAC
>SEBM01000553.1 GCA_004296145.1 Flavobacterium sp. | reverse complement strand
TATTGATGGTAAATTAAAAATATTGAGTCGAAAAAAATAAAATGACAGCAGAATTATTAAACTTAGTAAAAAGACTTAGTGAACCGCGACTCCAAGAAACAAAAGTAATTAAATGGGCCTGTCCAGTTATTTCTTTTGGAAATTTATCAAATTCAAAAATTGCTACTCTTGGACTAAATCCAAGTAATAGAGAGTTTGTTGACGGAAATGGTATAGAATTGAAAGGTGATAAAAGAAGATTTCATACACTTGAATCTTTAGGACTAAAAAAATGGGCAGATGCAAATAAAAATCATATTAGTATAATTGTAGAATTATGCAATGAATATTTTTTCAGAAATCCATACGATAGCTGGTTTAAAAAACTAGATTATTTAATTTCAGGAACTTCTATTTCTTATTATTTCCCATCAGGAGAAGCATGTCATTTGGATTTAATACCTTATGCTACTTCATGCAAATGGACAGACTTATCACTAGAAGAACGCGTACTTCTTTTACAATTAACAGGGGATACTCTAGGATTAATTTTAAAACAATCACCAGTCAAATTATTGATCTTAAATGGTCAAACTGTCGTTGATCATTTGCAAAAAATATCAAATATTAGCCTGAATAAAACTTATATGCCAGATTGGACACTTCCACGTAAGGGAACAAAAGGAGTTTTGGGCTATTCTTATGTAGGAGAAATCAATCAAATTGCAGGAATTGTACTTAATCAGCCTATTGTAGCTTTAGGATACAATCATAATATTCAAAGTAGTTTTGGGGTCACTTCAAAAGTCCAAACTTCAATTAGAGATTGGATTTCTACAAAAGCAAAAGAAATATCAATATGAGACCAGCAGACATTCAATTAATCAACGATATAACAACAAAATTGAATTCTTTTCAACAGATAATATCAATGCCAGGAATTCTTACGCAAGCTTCCTTAAATTGTTTGGTTCGTCAAATGGTTGACAGTGTTAGAAGAATAAAATATGTTACTTTAGTTAAGAATAAAAATCATAATCACATTGTTTGTAATCCAAATAGTGATGCATTTGATCCTATAAAAGCTGCTGCTTGGTATTTTCAAAATAACGATATAAATGAAGCTGCATGGCTTGTATTTTTATCAACTCATTTTGGAAAGAATAGAACTACAAAGTGGCAATTAGTAAGGAACGTATATGGAGCGCTAGGACAACAGGCTTCATGGACATGGAATAGTATCCACGGAAATATTCAAAACTTCAGAAATTGGTTAAATCAAAATGAAAGCAATGTTAAACTAAATGCAAATTTTGGTAATCATAGGAAATATGAAAGCATTAATGCTCTTCAAAACAATGGAACAGGAGAAGCGATTGCAACCTATATAAATTGGATAAATATTACAGGAAACCATCCTTTACTATTTTCAACGACTATAAACAATTGTAATAACAACGTTCGTTTAGCTTTTGCTGAGCTATATAATTCTATGAATTGTGTTACTAGATTTGGGCGAACGGCTCGTTTTGATTATTTGACAATGATTGGCAAATTGGGATTAGCTCAGATTGAACCAGATTCAACATATATGCAAGGTGCTACAGGTCCTAGAAGTGGAGCAAGATTATTATTTGGAAGCAATCAAACCAATTCTACCTTTGATTCATGGCTTAGATCTTTAGATACACATTTAGGTCTTTATTATGGCATGCAGGTTTTAGAAGATTCGCTCTGCAATTGGCAGAAAAGTCCAAATATTTATGTATTTTTTGGTGGATAACAAGAATTAATTAGTGATATAATTTCCTCCCAATCATATCGTCTTTTATAAGAATTAAGATATTTATGATTGATGATTCCTAAATATTGCATTTGCCCTATAACAATACCTGGGGATACACCTGCTTTTTGAGCAAAATTTATAATATTTCTTCTATTTCCATTAAGTAAAGATAATTCTCGTTGTAGCTCATTAGGTATTAAAACTTCAGCAGCAAAAATGTTTGCCTCATTTTCTTCTTCAGAAATATTTACATTTGTTGAGTTATCTTCGATAATTGGAATTTTTGATTTATGAAGAACTATATGTCCTGCCTCATGATAAAATGTGAACCAAAATTGATCATCTGATAGATATCTAAAACTTAGCAATAACATTGCCTTTTCATTATTGATAAATTTAGTTGCTCCACTTGCTTTACACCCATAAGGCGTAGGTGAAATCACAAGAGCAACACCGCATTCAGCACAAGATTTAAGTAACTCTGGAATAAATTCTTTTGGATTTTTTTTCCTTGTTAATGCTTTAAGCTCATAAAGTGTACTTTCAAATAATTCTTCGTTCCACTTCTTACACTCTATTTTTTGTGCAACTATCTCTCCGTATCTTATCCATGCTGCCGCAGCCGCCTGATCTGTTTTAAAAGTTGGAGATTTTCTGAATGAAGTAGCTTGCATAAGTTTGGAATATTTTAATCTCCATGTTTTTACATCAGGTACATCAAAAAAACTCAAACATTCTGTTACTTTATCAGCAACATTTTTAATCCATCCGAATTTAACCATATCCTTAATTGGTAATTCTTTTAACCATTCTTCAGGACTATAATTATAAGCAAGAGTATTTCTATATTGCTCTTCTCTTTGTAACCAAAAATCCGCAGATGCACCAAGATATTTTGATAAATTCTTAGCAATAACAGGAGTAATCTCTATTTGCCCACTAATCAAATCCATAGCATTCTCTGAATAAAGTTCTTCTTGTTGCCCCCAATACTTGAAATTTGCTAATTTGACATGAGCATTTGAAAGTGAAAACAAAAATTG
>SEBM01000552.1 GCA_004296145.1 Flavobacterium sp. | reverse complement strand
CTGTAAAATCCTCTTCTTTTGAATTAATATATTCCTTTCGTAATTATCTGTTACGAATGTTTTTCTAATATAAAATCCTGTATGATTTTTTCCATATTTGAAGGTAAATCAGCGTTTTTAATTTCAAAACGTTTTACTTTCATTTCTGTAAACCATTTTGTCCAGTAGGCTTTTATTACTTTTTCTTCATAAGGATTATTTCGGTTTGGATTAATTCCTAAAACCAAAACTTCAAGATCTGATAAATCATCTCCGGCTTTTATAAATCCAAAGTCCTGATCCTTAAATTTTTGTTCCCAATTTTGTGTGTTTAAACCATTTTTGCGAATTAATTCAGGAGTAATATAAGTTGTTCTGTTTGCTTCTGTTACAACAGTGCTTTCATAAAACATATACCCATCAGTCAATATGACGAGAATGTTTCGGTTCCCGTTTTCAATACACTGATCTTTTACTTTAGTATCAAAAAAACTCCAAATATCTGAACCTATAAAATTGTTATCCTTTATAGCTGATTCATATATTTTTGATGTTTGAGAAGCATAATTGGAGTTTATGGAATTTAGTAAATCTTTTGAAGCATTATTTTTATCAATTACAATTCGCAGTTTTTCAGAAATTGAATTAATTGTCGGATCCAGAGGTTCCGGATTAAAAAATAATTGCATTTTGTCATTGATTTGCCTTATTCTTTTTGCTTTTAAATGTTGCGTAAAAGCCTCAGAAACAGATTTAATATAACCTAAATCACGCTGATAATATTCCATTGTCGGATTTGGATTTTTTTGAAGACTAATCCTGTCTGATAAATCCAGTAAAATGCTAATGTTGTAATCTTCTGCAGCAGGATTCTTTGACGAAACTTCTTCTTTTTCTTTAGTATCAGTATCATCAGATTTGCATGAAAATGTAGAAACAAGAACTAATGATATTGCAAATATTTGTAGAATGTTTTTCATAAAATTAGTTTTTAGAATATACCAAATGTTGAAAATCAGGATCAACGAGATTTAATTTGCTTAAATGTTGTTCAGAATGTAATTCACAACTTTCTAATAACTCTTCTTTTTCTCTATGTGCTAAAGCAATTTCAGTGTTAATTGCCTGAAACCAGCCTTCTTTGTACTGATGATGATAATGCAGATATTCTTTTACAGGAAAAACAAAACCATCAATTTTGGACTGAAGCTCAGAAATCTTGCCTGTTATAGTAATTATTTGCTGTTTAAAATCATTTATTCTATTGCTGTACTCCGTTTTTAATTTTTCCAGGTCAAGAAGATTTTCTTTTTTGCCTCTTATAAAAGCCCTTATTTTATCAATGTTTTCAAACTCTTTCATAACAAAATCAAAAACAAGTCCCCAAATAATATAAACAACAAATCCGGCAAATATGATCATCCAGAATTCGGCTTCGCCCAAGGCAATATTTAAGTTATATGGCGCAGAATCAGTTGTTTTATTAAACTCGTAAATCTTTTTTTCAATTTGATAAGCTAATAAAGCGTCAAACAAAAATGTAGTAACAAACAGCGCAATCATCCTGAAAATATTCTTAATTCCTTTCCCTTTTTGAACCATATGGATTACATAACCTAATCCCATAAATACAAACGGAATTGTAACGACCAAAACACCTTCTAGCCAACTTGCTTTAAATGAATTTGTCAATGCGTCGGCATCAAAAATGGCAGCTGTAAGACTATCATTTGCAAATTCTTTAAAGAATGCAGAATATGAAGCAGAAATATAAAAGACTAGAACATAAAGTGTTATTGGAAGAAGCAGAAACAAACCGATATAAAATTGTGCTTTTAGGCCTTTTCCGTCTTCAATTCCGAATTTATCAGGATTTCGTTTTACTTCAATAATTTCGTTTTTAATCTGATCAACAGAATCATTGACATCCTGTTCTTTTTTTTCATAAATGCCAATCGCTGCTTCACATTTTTTGAGTTCAGTTCTGTTCTTTTCCTGCTCTTCACGATAAGGCTGTTTCAGTTTATCCTGTTCCAGTTTTTGTTTTCGGCATTGATCTTCAAAACTCATATATAGATTTTGTAGGCAGGCTTTTAGAACAATTGGTTTTCCTGTTGCTTTTATAGAAGCTGCAAAACCACTCTGATAGTACGTGATTCTAATTTGTTCCCTGTCTTCTTCATTTACTTCAAAAATTTTGATAGAAGAATCCTCGGCTTTTTTTAAACTAAATAATTGTGTAAGTGATTTCATAATTTAAGAGTTTAATTGACTAATAATTTCTTCTTTCTGAATGTTTTTCTGAACACAATCAATAAGATAATCAGAAAGTTCGTTGATGTTTTCATCCAAAAAATTGAATTTCCTGCAATACTTTTTCAACATGTTCAATTCATCATCGGTAATTTTTCCGTCAGCCCAGATGATTCTTGTAAAATCATACAAATATTCAATTCGCGTAGTAAGTTCTTCCGGAATAATAAGTTCTGTATTAATCGGATTAAGGAAAAGTTTATCCAGTTCCTCTCTCGGAATTCCACGTTCATCTGCAAAATGATATAACATTTGTAGTTCTAATACATCAAACTGATCATCAGATAATGCCATTTGATATAATCTTAAAAAATGACTTTTGAGTTCTATAGTCATTATTGTTGGTTCATTCATAATTAAAGTTTTTGGTTAATTAATCTTTCAGCTATTTCTTCTTTTTCAATTAATAATTTTGAAGGTAGTAGCATTTGAATTTCACTTGTAATTGGATTTTTGAAAATCTCAAAATTTCCTCTGCAATTATTATATCTGAAATAAAAAGCTTTGATTCCTTTTATAA
>SEBM01000551.1 GCA_004296145.1 Flavobacterium sp. | reverse complement strand
GTCTTAGCTTTTTGGTTAATTTGGTATAAATATAACATCGTTTAAATTTAATTTCCAAAAAAATGACCGCTAATAAATTGCTATTTTTCTAACTCTTTAATTTTATGATTGATTCAGTTAAAGTCACGTTTATACCTTAAACAATCTTTCAATTTCATTTTGAATCTCAAATATATCCATGACGGCATACAAACCAACAGGTTCTTCGAGATGAGCATTTGATGGCGGATTTAAAACATCTGAACTTATTAATTTTATCTGATTTGCAGTGTCAGGCAAAAATTTCAATCCGGAAACCGAATACTTCGAAATACGAATAATTCCGTCATTGTATAATTGCCCTTTTGCTGCCACATTTTCTAATTCCTGAATTTCCGGAACTTTATCGAATCTTTTATCGTAAAACTCTATAATCGGACTTTCGTTTGGACGCGCATTTTTGTGAATGTAAGCGCAATAAAAATGCTTTTCCAATTGTATCGCAATCACATCTTTTGGTCTGTAAAAAGTAATACTGTCCGGCAATGATGGTTTGCGTTTAAGCGCAGTCGGCGCAGAACTAATAAACTGTTTAATCTGATCTGATTTTCTAAAAAAATCATCGCTCAAAACAACATTTTTATTTAAAGTATCAATTGCTTTTATGGCTTGCTCAAGGATTTCAGGATCTGTTAATCCGTATTTATGAAGAATTATGGCCAAAGCAAGAACTGTTATGTTTTTATAATTATCTGTAACTTCGGTTTTATCAGCATTTAAAACACAATTCCAGCGTAATAAGATTTTAGGTAAAATATAACCTGCCAGGTTTTCTGCAATTTTCTTGTCGTGTTTGGCAAACGCCATTGCTTTTGCGGTAAGCCTTGCAAAATCTTCATCTATATTTTGTACTACTGTTTTTGCAGCTAATTTATCCAGTATTTGTTGATGTGTCATGAAGTTGGTATTTAAATGAAAAGACAGCTTTTTAGGCTGTCTTTTGAGTAAATTTTATTTAAAGATATTATTTATCTTTTAGTATTTTTTGTAATTATTAAATTTTTATTTTTTATTGCTGAAGAAAAGGTTCGTACAGTTTTTTATTTTCTTCTACTGTTTCATTAATTTATTTATTAGACTGAAGGTGCAAGTATTGCTGTAAATATTGGGCAATATAGTCTCGATATTCTTTTTCAACATTTAATAAGATAAATACTTTTTCATTAGTTACTGTTTCTACACAAAGGTCGCTCGTGTTAAAAATTCCAGTTGGAATCATCGCTTGTTTTAAATCTGACTTTTCTAAGGTTTCAAATTCTTCTGGTTTGCTGTAGAAATTATAAATATCTAATGTTTTAAAGCGTCCAAAATGTTTTTGCTTTTTAAAAAGTATTTCGTCTGGATACACTATTAATACTGGAAATTTGGAAATATTTTTACGCAAATAAACTGATGCATAAATCAAAAAAGCGCCAATTGCAGCTATTAGAGTTGAAGCATTTATTTTAAATATTAGTAAATTAAGCACACCCCTAATGCTTATTATTAGTATTATGATTCCAAATATTAAAAGTCTTTTGGATATTTTTCTAATTGATTCTGGATTAGAGCTAAAAATTCTATTTGCGTTTCTATAGGTCTCTTTTATTTTAGGATCAATTTCAAATTGGTAAGTGGCATTATAATTCATTTTTTTGCTTTGGTTAAGTTATAAGCGAATATATAAAAATGCCTGAATTTATTAATAGTTAAAACTATCTATTATCTCTTTCTATGATGTGCGAAGTCTCCCTAAGTATAAAGGGGAATTAATTTATTAAAAACAACCACAATCTTGTCATTTCGACGTAAGGAGAAATCACACTCGAAGCTCGACAATGCAAATCAACAATCTTTGTAGAATTACTAGTGTGATTTCTCCTTACGTCGAAATGACAAACTATGTGCATAGAATGGATTGAAATTCATCCTATGCTGTGCGAAGTCTCCCAACTTCGTACGCAACAACAATCTATTACTATTTTAATTATGTAATTATTAATTACAGTTGTGGAATATTGGAACGGATACGAAGTCGGGAGACTTTGCACAGCGTTGAGTATGTTGGGGAAATTAATACTGAAAATTAAAACTTGTCGATTGCTGGCGCGAGCGTCTCGCTCGTGCATTGTTTTGAGGGCACGAGCGAGACGCTCGCGCTAGCGGGGGAATTTAATTTTCTCGTTAATCTATTATAATGTATCTCCTTGTTCAAACATTTGTTCTAAACCATCCGTTTGTGAGTTAATCTCTTGAATTTGTTTTCTAAAATGTTTTCTTGGATCTTCAACAAATTTTATTCTATTTAAAGGCAAGTTATGTAACATCCTATATTGTGAAAAAAATTTATTCTTATCGTTCTCCCACTCACTACCCATTCCATTTATATAATTATAGTAAAGCATTAATTGTTCATCATTTGATAATTGCGAACGAAGAATTTTAAGATATTCTCTAGATTGAGAATAATTAAAAAGCCCTTCTTTTTCCTTATTAACTACAAACTTGACAGTACTAAATAAATGCCTATAATAATGAGCTAATCTAGATTCATGACCAGTATATGGAGTATACTTTATGTGCAATTCTACTTTTCCTGTTATTGTGTCAAACTGTGTTTTTAGTCCAAATTCTTTTTTGTGCTCATCACGTATTGATTTTAATTTTTTTCGCATAATAGAAATAAATACAGAATCTTTCTTTTCTTTTGAAATCGAACTTGAAACTGAACCATAAAAAAATAGTTTATATCCTATTTCCAATAATTCTTTTTGATTCGTATAAGATTCATATTC
>SEBM01000550.1 GCA_004296145.1 Flavobacterium sp. | reverse complement strand
GCATTATATTGTTTTTTGGTTTTAGGGTTGGTTAAAGATATACTTTTTTCTGAAATTGTAGATTTTAGAATGTAGATTTTGAATTTTTAATAAATTAAGAATCTACATCATTTTTTTTAAATAAAAAGATCGCATTACGGTTTTCCGTAAAATCTCACTAAATCAACTCCATAATTTTGAAATCACAATAAAGCTTTTGTCTAACCTAATAAGTTCAAATTAAAACCAATGGCAAAAATCATTTTACAAAATAATCTAAATCTTGATAACAATAAAAATCGACAGATTGCAGCCGATTTTATAAGTGACCGTGATGTTTTAAAAAAACGTTCAAAGAAATATCTGGATTTAATTGCCGGACTTGATTCTAAAACATTAACCGACACTAAAGGAATCGATGAACTTATTAAAGCGATTCAGGAAGAGTTTGGAGTTGCAGAACTAGCCAGTTTACCACTGGGCATTGTTTCTAAGTGTTTTTTGGGACATCCTTATGAAGTACACACCCTTGATTTAAGTGGTAGCCAGATTATAAAACATTACAAAACTACGGAATCCATGGAAGCAGAATTTGAAAAAGCCCGGACTGTAGCCAAGCATAACGCCTATGCAATGGTTGAAATCTATAAAGACAAAATCATTTTAATCCGCGAAGACGGAAGTGCAACAAAATTATAAAACCAATAAACCAAAATATTATGTCTCAACAAGTTATTTCTTATGCAGATCTTTCAATAATAAATAGTGCTTTAAGGTCAATTAGCAAAGATATGTCAGGAGTTCATTCTGAATTAGGAACATTAAATTTCAAGCAGGATCAGCTTGAGAGTGAGTTGGTAAAACTTGCCGATTCTTTTACTGATTTTGTCGAAGCTGACCTAAAACATAAAGCGT
Source organism: Flavobacterium sp. (assembly GCA_004296145.1). Taxonomy (GTDB): domain Bacteria; phylum Bacteroidota; class Bacteroidia; order Flavobacteriales; family Flavobacteriaceae; genus Flavobacterium. The sequence goes on along the minus strand of SEBM01000550.1, from coordinate 1,937 downwards.
TACAACTCGCTGAAACCCGTCAGGGAAATTTAAAACAAGATCTACAAATCAGATTTGGTTATTATGCCGAAGTAAGAAGAATGGCAACTGGTATTCTCCAAAGTGTAGACACAGGTGTTGTTAGTGATGATACTTTAAAATTTACAACTGAAGAAGTAATGATTAAAGCTCCAGGATATTGGCTGGCTCCTGCTCTGGTTTCTTTATCAGCGTGGATCAGAAATGATAAAAACACAACTGAAAAGGCATTAAATGAAGCGCTAAAGAGAGATGATTATAAGACAACCTTATTTTTTATGATGGTTATGCGAAGATTGTTGCGAAATGATGCCAGTTTAAAATGGCTGGAACGATATTTTATGCATCAAAATCCTCACAATCTGGACAGGGAATTTATAGTTATACTGGAAGCTGTTACAACTGGTGTCTTTCCTCCTGCTGCCAGACAATTAATGATGACCAATGTAAAAGATTGGATGGATCAGCTGACACAGGGTGATTCATTTATAAACGAACAAAAATCTCAATGGGTTAAATTCTTTGAAGCTTCTGGTCCTTTACCTGAATCAAAATATCCTTTACTTGACAAATTCTCTTCTAATTGGAATTTATTAGAATCTTCGTTAAAAGAAGCTAAAACACATGCTATTTTAAATAATCATTTTAGAGGTATAATATCTTCTTCTACTGATTTTTCAAAAAGTATTAAAGTACAATTAGATGAAATATTATCGCTGCTAGTTACAAATTTTGATGATGAAGAATTACCATTACAGCAACAAGTGAGATTTAATCAGCTTATCATTCAAAAGGATGGAGACAAAGCGGCTGCCCAAGCTATGATGGATGCTGAAAAACATATTTATGACGAACAAGTTGATTTTTTACAACTGTTGACAAATGCATCATTTAATCCTGAATTATCGGGGGCAACAAAAGTTACACAAGCACTTGCCGTTTCTATAAGCCAGCCTTGGATAGTAGAAGCTCATGATACTTTTACAGCACAGAGTAGAAATAAAATTCCAGAATATGTAGAACTTTTAATTGATGATTTTAAAACTTCAACTAAAGACGGAAGTGAAGAAATTCAGATTCTTAAAGATCAAGAAAATTTTTATGACCATTTTCTGCAAACTGAACTTGGAAAACTTTCATTTCCATATGCGGGAGTGATAATTGGAGCATTAATATGCTTATTCGGCTTTTGGGCTTTCAGTCTACAAATTATTGTAGCACTTTTTTGCTTATGCATTGGCGTCGTTATAATTTGGAACTCAATTAATAATCATAAAAAAGCTAAAAATACAATCATTTTAAATGTAGAGGAGCGCAAAACAAAAGCAAGAGAGGTTTTAAGAGGTTGTTTAGCCGAAACTGTTGATTACAGAAAAGAGCATTCAACCGAAGACAATAAAGCCGAAGAAGCAAGACAACTTTTATCTTCTATTACACCCGAAGATTTTTCTAGTGTATCAAAAGAAACAGCACGAAATATTATCTAACATTTAAATCTCAAAACAATGTCAAAAATTATTCTTGAAGATCACTCAAACGAATCTGACAATACTCCTAAAGAAATAAATGAACAAAATTTAAAAATCAATTTATTTCAAGGAAGAACAGAAGCAGAATTGACGAATTCAAAATTTCCAGATTGGGATATCATACCACCAAATCAATTTATAAACCCAAGAATTAAATTACAATAATGACTATTCCAGCTACTTATTCTGAATGGTCAATATTACTCGATCAATTTGGTACGGGAGATGATTCTGTTTTAGAAAAGCTGAATACAGGAACTTTTGTAATTGATGCTGGAACTGCAAATCGGTTTTATTTAAAAGTTGAGGAAGTATATAAAAAACGTAAACAAAGTTGGCTGAATAAATTTCAGTTTTCTTTTCAATTTGAAAAATAATTTTACTGAAACT
>SEBM01000549.1 GCA_004296145.1 Flavobacterium sp. | reverse complement strand
ATTGATCTATTCACTACTTTTGCATCTCTAAAAATTTTAATCACACTATGAAATTACTATATTCTTATATAATCAAACATAAACTTTTATTGTTTTTTGCTTTGATTATGGCTACTATAAACATCTGTTTCAGCTTATCAGACTCTATTATTACCGGTAAATTAATGCAGGATTGCGGGGTCGGACTTGCCAAATACAAAGGCAATGAAATGGGGTTTATCAAATCTTTATCATTCTGGCTTGGACTTTCACTTGGCGCTGCAATGATTTCCAGAATTACAAAAAACTTTCAGGACTATTTTACCAATGTGGTGATCCAAAGAACCGGAGCACAAATGTATACGGACGGAATTAAAAAATCCCTTGACCTTCCTTTTGCAGAATTCGAAGATCAGCGAAGCGGAGAAACATTAAGCAAACTGACAAAAGTACGTTCTGATTCTGAAAAATTGATTACCCTGTCGATTTCTTTGATTTTTCAGACTATCATTGGTTTTGTGTTTGTCATTCTTTATGTTTCCAGAATTGATTACCGTATTTCGATTATATTTCTAATCACGGCGCCTATTATTGCTTTGGTAAGTTCTTATCTGGGTAAAAAAATCAAAATTGTTTCGAAGAAAATTGTGAACCAAACCAATGCACTGGCAGGTTCTACAACCGAAAGTTTACGAAACATCGAACTTGTAAAAAGTCTTGGATTAACGTATCAGGAAGAGAAACGTCTGAATCTTAATACGTTTAAAATTCTTCATTTAGAATTAGAAAAAATTCGTTTCATCAGAAGTTTAAGTTTTATTCAGGGAACAACGGTTCACTTTTTAAGAACTTGTGTTGTTTTTACTTTGTATTATTTCTTGTTTGGAGGAAAAATTATTGTTGGAGATTTGCTGACAATGGTATTCTTTACTTTCTTCATTTTTGGTCCTTTACAGGAATTAGGAAACTTTATTATTGCGTTGAATGAGACAAAAGTTTCTATGGAAAATTTCAGGGTTTTACTGAATGCGCCAAAAGAATTTCGTCCTAAAACTCCAAAACATGTTGGAGCAATTCAATCTTTGCTTTTCTCAAATGTTAGTTTTCAGCACAAAACAGCCAAATTTAAAGCAGTAGAGAATATTAATTTCGAAATTAAGCAAGGACAAACTGTTGCCTTTGTAGGACCGTCCGGTTCCGGAAAAACAACTTTGGTTAAATTATTAGTGGGACTATATTCTCCTGCAGAAGGTCAGGTTTTTTATAATGATATAGATTCGACCGAAATCGATTTGTTAGATCTTAGAAAACAATTAGGTTTTGTGACACAGGATGCACAATTATTCTCAGGTACAATTCGTGAAAATTTATTGTTTGTAAAACCAAATGCAACCGACGAAGATTTATATGACGCACTTAAAAGAGCATCTTGTGAGAAACTACTAAGACGTGCGGAAGATGGATTAAACACTACAATTGGTGAGGGCGGAATTAAAGTTTCTGGTGGAGAAAAACAACGTTTATCTATAGCAAGAGCCATTTTAAGAAATCCGAATTTATTGATTTTTGATGAAGCTACTTCTGCTTTGGATTCTATTACCGAAGAAGAAATCAATGCGACAATCAGAAACATTTCAGACAAAAACAGAATTACTGTTTTAATCGCCCACAGATTGTCTACCGTTATGCATGCCGATAGAATCTTTGTTTTAGAACAAGGAAAGATTATCGAGCAAGGTAAACATGAGGATTTAATTGTTGAGAGAGGACTTTATTACGCTATGTGGCGCCAGCAGATTGGGGAACGTAAGTAGTTTTATCTAAGTTGCTAAGATTCTAAGCTGCTGAACTCTTAGTTACTAATCATATATTAAAAAGCCTTTCATTTTTAGTGAAAGGCTTTTTACTTTAATCATAAAAGAAGTTACTTACTAATAAGTATACTCATATGTTTCATTTCCATTTACAGATTTTATTAAATAGTTATCACTGTCGTATGTATTTTCATAAATAGTAGTACTTTCAATAACGTCTCCTGATTTTTCAATTATCTTAGTTATATTATTCGCTGAATTAGCATCTTTATCGAAAACATCTGAATCAAGTAATGAAGTGAATCCGGCTATACTTTTGAAAGGATTATTTTTAGCATCATATTCAATTGTATTAGAAAAGTCATTAAATTCAGCTTTAATAATATTCCCGTTAGAATCTAACGTGAATACACTTGAGGAATCTTGTGTTTCTTCTTGCGTTTCAGGATCAATTAAAATTGTAACTGTTGATATTGTTCCGTTTGCATTATAAGTATAAGTCTTTTTCTTGTTGGAAGAAGTTCCTGAATTCACTTTCAGAGTCGATTTTAATTTATTGTTTTCATACGTAAAAGTGGTTGTACTCGTATAAATTTCACCTGCTTCAGTTTCTGCATAAACTGCTTTAGTAATTAAATTATCGGTGTATGTAAATACAACTTTAGAGCCATCATCGTATGTCAAAGTAGTTATTTTGTTTCCATCATAAGTGTAAGTTACTGTGGTGTTATCTTCAGGATGATTTGCATAAATATATTTTTCTGTTTTAGGCAAAAGCACATTTTCTTGTGCAGGTTTTTCAGTAGATGTGTTGTCATCACTAGAACAAGACGCTAACATAAGTGTCAAAGCACTAAAAAGACATAAAAATTTCTTCATTTTTGTAGGTTTTATTTATTTCGTTGTCTTACAAATAAAGTAAAACCAAATTTAAAAACCTATCTTCTTCTTATAATAAAAAAGCCCGAAAAATTATCAGGATAATTTATTCGGGCTTTACAATATTATGATTTTCTAAAATTTTAAATCTGGAAAAATTATA
>SEBM01000051.1 GCA_004296145.1 Flavobacterium sp. | reverse complement strand
CTATTTACCTGGTAACAAAACAATTCCCAAAAGAAGAACTATTTGGTTTAACCGCTCAAATTAGAAGAAGTGCCTCGACTGTCCCAACTAATATTGTAGAAGGGCAAGCTAGAGAATATACGAAGGAGTTTATACAATTTTTATTTATTGCAAAGGGATCATTGATTGGTATAAAAATGATGTTGAATAAATTAATTAAGTCATTAAGGTAGTTCATTGTCTTTCCACTTGACTTCGAAGAAAGAGGCAACAACAGATGAAAGACGAACAATTACAGTCAATTAATCGAAAAACGAAAGACGAATAACGAACAACATATGAGCATTTCTATAAAAGTAGAAAACCTAAGTAAAGCCTACCGACTGGGGCAAATCGGCACCGGCACGATCAGTCGTGATTTGGAACGGTGGTATGCAAGGATGCGTGGCAAGGAAGATCCATTTTTAAGAATTGGCGAAAGTAATGACCATTACACTAAAAGTGAAAGTGATGTGGTTTGGAGTTTGAAGGACATCAACTTTGAGATTGAACAAGGTGATGCGGTTGGTATTATTGGGAGAAATGGCGCGGGAAAAAGTACATTATTAAAGATTTTAAGCAAGGTAACCGCTCCCACTACCGGCAAAATCTCTGGAAAAGGGAGAATTGCAAGTTTATTAGAAGTAGGGACTGGTTTTCATCCTGAATTGAGCGGTAGAGAAAACATCTTCTTGAATGGTGCCATTTTAGGCATGCGTAAAAAAGAAATCCAGCATAAATTAGAAGAGATTGTAGATTTTGCAGGAATAGAACGCTATTTAGATACCCCTGTTAAACGTTACAGTTCTGGCATGTATGTTCGCCTTGCTTTTGCAGTTGCTGCGCACTTAGAAAGTGAAATCTTAATTGTGGATGAGGTTTTAGCCGTGGGCGATGCAGAGTTTCAAAAGAAGTGTTTGGGTAAAATGAGTGATGTGAGTAAAGGTGAAGGAAGAACGGTGCTTTTTGTGAGCCATAATATGGGGAGTATAAAGCAATTGTGTAGTAAGGGGTTAGTATTGGTCAATGGAGAATTGACGCTAAACTCTGATATGACTAGTGCTGTTGCCTATTATCATAATGCGATTAGCCAAACAGCTTCATTAAATTTTAAAGGCACGTTAAGCAATCAGCTAACTATACTTGACGTAAAAATTAACGACAAATCAGGACTTAATACGGATTTTGCACCATCAGAAGACATTAATATTGAAATTATCTATCAATTAAAAGAAAAATTAAACGATGTGGTGGCAATTGTTTCAATTTTTAACGAGGGAATAAGGTTGTTCACAAAAAGAAGTATCACCATTCGAAATCCAAAAGTTGGCACAACTTATAAGACATCTTTTAAAATCGAGAAGTTTTTGCTTCGACCATCCACTTACACATTATCGATTGGAGCTTGGGGCAATAATGAATCATTATGGATTTGGGGCACGGATATACTAAGTTTCAGGATCGACCAAATTTGGTCTGCAGATTTTAGAAAGAGCGATGAAGGAATCTTCAATTTAGACATTTCCACCAACACCTACACTAGCTAATATGCATTCAGATTTACGACACTTAAAGAATTTAGTTAAAAAAAAATCGAACCTAACTGACGTAAGTAGTTTTCATAAAGCAATAAATGTAATATTTCACGATATTGAAGCAAAATATTATGATACTATACATGCCGAAATGTGGGAAAGTCTACAGCAAATATACGATAGCTTTTTCCAAAATTTTGACTTTTCGAAATATCCAACACTCAAGATATTGGATATTGGCTGTGGTACAGGGCTAAGTACACAAATGCTCATAAACACACCAATCAATCAACACATTAGCGAAATATTTTTATTGGACACCTCAAAGGTAATGCTCGAAAAAGCAAAATCGAGGTTAGACAACGGAAAAACAAGATATCATCTATTTCATGGTGAGTTAGAAGAATTAGAAGAAGAAAATTTCGATTTTATTCTCTTATCATCTGTGCTTCATCACATCCCTAACCTACCAGGCTTTTTTGATGAAATCAATAAAAAATTAAAAATAGGTGGCCTTTTATTTCACATACATGACCCTAATGGAGACGCCATTAAAAACGAAACGTATCTTTCTAGAGTTGCAACTTTAAAAGCCGAAATGGGCAATCCTAATAAAAGATTTGTTGTTAGATTGATTAATAAATTAAAGAGAATTATAAATGGGAAAAATCCAGATTACATCGCAGAAGTCAACGAAATTCTAATCAAAAAAGGAATTGTGCATATGCCATTGGCCGATTACGAGATTTGGAGCGTAACCGATATCCATGTTGAAGATCTTCCCTATTCTACAAAAAAAGGAATTTCAATAAAAACACTCACAACACAGCTACAAGGTTATAAACTGAGAGATGCAAAGACATATAGCTTTTATGGATTAATGTATAGTAAACTTCCAAAAAAGTTTAAAGCAAAAGAACTAATATTATTTAACAAAGATGATATGAACGGAAGAAATATAGGTTGTTTATGGGAAAGGGAAACTAGAACTTAAAACATCTATTATCTATCATCACACGAGCTGTGGAAGCTTTTAAAAATATACTGTATTAATTATTGCTATCAAAGATGAAATCAAAATTGCCCTATACCAACCTCTTTGATGCGATTTACTGTATTAATTTGCCGGAGAGCACTGATCGATATCAAAAATTCATTAAAACATATCAAAATTTTTCTCATAAAAACTTGATCATCTTTGCCGCAGTAAATGGGAACACACTAATGGTAAAGGATTGGCCGGGTAATTCGGGTGAATTGGGTTGTAGACAAAGCCACATCAATGTTCTCAAAGATGCACAAGCAAAAAATTACAACACATTTATGGTAGTTGAGGACGATGTAATCTTTCCCAAAAACATCGGAAAAAAATTAGACGGTTTCTTGAAAGATGTAGGGTCAGATTGGGATATGTTGTACCTATATATGGAAAACAGTCATTTACAACCTAAGAAAATAAAGTCCAACGTTTATCAGCTACAAAATACATTGGGTATGGTAGCCATTATTTATAACAAAAGATGTATTTCCCAAGTAATTGAAAAAATTGAGGGTGATTTGCGATGGGTAGATTCGAGCATTGCTGATCTACATTTAGTATTAAAAGCTTATGGGCCAAAAAAAACAATGATTAAGCATAGAAATGGATATAGTACTATTGCGAAAAAAAATATACGATACAGGACAACCTTAATAGAGAAGCTCTTTCAAAGGTTTATGAATCTGTGCCACAAAACATGCCTCCTTTTATTTAACAAGAATAATTCCTCAAAATGACGATATTGAATATATTGTTCATACTTCCTGAATATTTACCCCATTCTGGTGGAGGAATATCTACTTATTATCAACACTATATCACTGCCCTTAAACCACATGTTACAAAAATAAAAGTGATTGTAGGAAGTGGATATGTACAAAGTGACGATACATTTGAACTAGATGGGGTAAAGGTTGAATACCTTAAACCCATACTCCACCAGAAGTACCTAAAATGTTTTAGCCAATATGACCTAGCTCCAGATTTTAAAGCAAACCTTGCCTCAGCTTGGGCTATGTGGGAACAAATACAAAATGGTGATGGTTATGATCTGATTGAATGCACTGATTTCGGTCTAGGCTTTGTACCCGGCATAATTCAACATCAAAAGCCCATAGTGGTTCGTTTACACGGTAGTAGTGGACAAATTGCCTTGTATGAAAACTCCTTAAGAAATTTTGGAGTTTCATTATATACTTCAACAGAACTTAATCTATTGGCAAGGTGTGATAGCCTGATCACCCATAGTAAAGCCAATCAGCAATTTTGGAAAGAAATATTTCCAAATAAAAAAATAGAACATTTTTATCCTATATATGAGAACCTACACCCGCCAGTACCCTTTAATCAACGAAATAATGTAGGACTTGTAACTAGCAGAATTCAAAAATGGAAAGGACCAATTACTGTTTGTGAAGCCCTTTCTGAAATGACAAATCCACCAAAAATTAAATGGATAGGTCGAGACATGGATTTTAGCGCTCAACAAAGCACCGCTGAATATTTGCGAGAGCATTTTCCAACTATCTGGAAAAAACAAGTAGTAATGGAAAAGCCAATGCCCAATGCAGCAGTCGTCAGTCAGCAACAGCAGGCCAAATTTGGCTTAATACCTTCGTCATGGGATATGTTTAATTTCACTTGTTTAGAATTTTTATCATTGGGTACACCAGTTGTATGTTCTGATGGTGCTGGTGCCTCAGAATTGATCAAAGACGGTGAGAATGGCTTTAAATTTAAAGCAAATGATAAGCATTCCCTAATAATCGCCCTTGATAAAGCAAATAATCTTGATCAATACACTTTCAGTCGTATAACCGCTGCTGGATTAGAAATTGTACAAACACAACTATCGGCAGCAACATTACTACCTTTATATTTAGCACATTATCAACGATTGATCGCTAGCTTTAAACCAACAACTAGAAATATCCTATTAGAAGAACTCTATCAACCAAAAGATGGTATGCATAAGTTAGATGAAAATCTAGATAAGTTACCCTTAAAGCGATTGCTCTATTACATCGTAAAAAGAATAAGCAGTAAAATTGGCTTTTTTAAAATTTCAAACCTGTAAACAATTAAAATAAACTTATTTTGAGCGCAACCATAGCTTTATGTATCCCAGCTTACAATGCTGCTTGGTGTTTGCCTCGATTATTGAAATCAGCAAGAGCGCAGCAGATTCCATTTAATGAGATCTTGGTGTATAATGACTACAGCACTGATAATACTTCAGAAATTGCCCAAAACTTCGGTGCAAAGGTAATTGAGGGACAGGTAAATAAGGGTTGTTCTGGTGGAAAAAATGCCATGGCACAAGTTGTAACTTCAGATTGGATACATTTTCATGACGCAGATGATGAATTATTACCAAATTTTACTTCGCTTTGCCACCAATGGATTTCAAAAAATAAAGAACAATACGAAGTGTTAATTCTAAACTATAGTTACATAGACTATGACACTCAACAAACTCTAGGACTTGGAAACTATAATAAAAAGGAAATGAATAGCGACAGTTTAAAATATGCAATCGAAAACAAGATTGTAAATTTTGGTCTATACCATACTCCTGCATTCTTAGCCGTTGGTGGATTTGACACCGATAAAAACGTACTATATAATGAAGATAAAGCCTTCCATATTAGATTAGCCGGTAGATTTGATTTCGATTATCTCGCAGAAGTAACCTGCCTAAATTATCACTACACCAAAAGCATGTCGCAATCTAACCTTTGGGAATGCGCACACGCAAATTATTGTGTGCTTAAAAAAACGGCAGATCTTTATGGTGATCTTTATCCACAGTCTATAAGTTTAGAACTACTAAGATGTGCTACACATTTGGCAAGTTTACAAGATTGGGAGACCACAAAAAAAGCGATTTCACTTTCAAGATTACTTTATCCTGAAGCGAAAGTGAGCGGAAGTAGCTATTTTAAGCTTCTTGCAGGTATCGATAAATACATGGCCTATTGGGTAAGAGAAAAACTCATCAGAACGTTTAAACCAGAATTTAGAAAGTGAAATTGGTTTCGGTCATTATCCCCTTACATAATGCAATACGCTTTATTGAGGCCTGCCTACTTTCGGTAATCCATCAAACTTATCAAAATATTGAAATCATTATTGTAAATGATAGGACTAACGACGGTTCGATTGAAATAGTAAAACGCTATTTAAACGATAGGATAAAACTTGTAAATTCTAACCGACCCGGTGCAAGCGCTGCTAGAAATCATGGTTTGGAAATTGCCATAGGTGATTATATTCAATTTTTAGATGCGGATGACCTCTTAGACAAAAACAAAATTAGCATACAACTTCAAGCATTAAATTCTTCCACAACAAATATTGCGGTATGCGGAACTCTACATTTTTTTTCTGAAGAAGAACTTAACAAAATCAATCCAAACGATATTGAAAAAAGACACCTCGATCAGTGTTATAAACCTATAGAACTGCTCAAACACCTTTATGGTATAGTTGATGATATTGGTGGAATGATACAAACTAATGCTTGGCTAGTCCCCAAAAATATTGTTGAAAAAGCCGGTCCTTGGAATGAAGAATTGACAGTTGATGATGATGGCGAATATTTTTGCAGAATTATCCTCAATTCTACTGATGTAGTTTATGTAGATCATGTGCTTAACTTTTATCGTAAACACCAGGATGGAAGCAATCTTTCTGACCAAAAATTGTATAATGCAAAAAAAAGCAGCTTTGATGCACTGTGCCTAAAACAGCAACACCTTGCTAGCTATTACAAACGCGGCACAAATACACCAAATCTTGCTCTCTCATTTTATAAGCTGGCAACGGAATGTTATCCTATGTTTAAATCCCTATCCAAACAATGTATTAATATGGCATTTAAATTGGATAAAAAATATGCTAAAAAAAAAATCTTCATTGGCGGATCGCTCACCAATTTCATAGCCAATCATATTAGCTGGAGACTTAGTAGAATGGTTCAACACTATAAAGAAATAGTGAAAAATTATCTGAAATAAACTATGTTGAAAAAACTGATCCCAAAATCTATCAAGCATTTCTTTAGAAAATCAATTAGTGCACTATTAAACCTACCCTACAATAGATTTAGTATTCCCAATGAAATTACAGATTGGCTACCTCTTGAAAGCAAAATAAATACTATTGATATTGGAGCATCTGAAGGTAATTTCTTTCATAGGATAGCACAATCTTATCAAATTAATAGGGGAGTTTTAATTGAGCCACTAGCAAATAGAATTATTGAATTAAAAAAAAGATTTAATGGCCACCCAAATTATGACATCATTGAGTGTGCCGTTTCGAGCACAGATGGTGAAGCCACTTTTTATGTTTCTCCAGAATTTGATTATGTAAGTTCCTTATTGAATATTAATGATGAAGAGTTAAAAAATCATAATATCAATCAGCCAAAAGCAACTACAGTTCAAACCCATTCTTTGGATTATATCTATAAAAATGCTGGAATGGAACTGATTGATTTCTTAAAAATTGATGTACAGGGTTTTGAACTTGAGGTATTAAAATCAGGAATTAATGCTTTGGCAAAAACCAAAGTCGTTTATATTGAAGCCTCATTTAAACCACTTTACGTTAATTCATGCACGCTCTTTGATGTATATAGCTTTATGTATACCCATCAGTTTAAGCTAGTGAATGTAGAGCAGGGCTACAAATCAGCTGATGGAGAATTATTTCAGTGCGATTGCTTATTTATAAATAAACTCTATTTATAATCAAATGATAGCCATCATCACTTCATCTATCCATACCTATGCGTATTCCTATTTCTCAACAGAGGAAAGATATACACAAACAATTGCAACCATTAATTCCTTAGCTGATGCAGGTTTTGCTGAAATTTTCTTACTAGATAATTCGGTATTGCCAATAGATGCTAATCGTTTAAAAAACCATACCAAAGGAAACCTTAAAATATTTCTGGCTAGCCAGTTTGGTTTTAAGAACAAAGGTTTAAATGAAGCATTGCTCATCTTAAACCATATCCACAATCTGCCAACAAACCTTCCAATTTTTAAGATCAGTGGAAGGTATAAAGTAACGTCTGCTTTTGATATCCAACAACACCTGTCAACCCTTAAAAATCATGAAATTATAGGTGTCGGCGCTCAAAATTTATCAAGCAAAGATGCTTACTTCAATACAAGGGGATATGTGGTCATAAACAGTAAGCACCTTGAAGATATTTTAATTCTAGCTATTGAGGAAATGATTTCTTATGCGAGAGGTATCCATGGCTTTAGCGGACTTAATCATATCCTAAAATCTATATTTAAGTCAAAACCAGGTAGTCCGTTTCAACTTTCGATAGAACATGCTTTTGCAAAAGTGCTTAACTATAGAAATCAGTATAAAATTATTGATAAGATAAATGTTGAGGGATATTTAGCGGGGGCTAAACAACTTGAGCTAATCTCAGAATAAAATGATCATCATCAATGATAAACCTGGCCAACTATGCAACCAACTATGGTCTTATGTTCCATTTATTTCATTTTGTCTAGAAAATGACATCACTTTCATCTCTTTATATTTTGAAGATAACTATAAATTTTTCGAGAATCTAAACATTGAAAATAAAATAAAATTTGGTTACACAGGTAACACCTCAGTTGATGTATTGTTGAGAAAGGTTTTATTCAGATCTGTTCAAAGGACACCATTTTTTTTATTGGATATATTTTCGGCAAAAGTTGATAAACAGAAATGGCAGAATGAAAACTGGCCAGTAGAAGTACTTTGTACAGAAAAATTTAAAATATTTTTGGGCGCAGGCATTCATCAAAAAAACAATACGTATTTGGATAAATATCATGAACGAATTCGTCAGATTTTTAGTCCGAAAAAAATTTTTAGAGAAAAAGTTGAAACCTATTTCATTAAAAGAAAAATAGATACACTCATTATTGGTATACATTTAAGAAGAGGTGATTATATCGATTTCTTTGACGGAAAATACTATTACAGCAATGAAATCTACGCCAAACACATGAAAAGCATAGAGAATGATGCAACATCAAAAGGAAAAAAAGTTTCCTTTCTATTATGCTCTAATGAAAAAATCAACTTACAGCATTTTGCAGCTTTTGAGTGTTTTCAGATCAAAGATTGTAATGCCATTATGGATCTTTACGCGTTAAGTTTATGTGACTATATGCTTGGTCCACCGAGCACATTTTCGATGTGGTCTTCGTTTTATGGCAAAGTTCCACTCAAATTTATTCTTCCTACTTCAGAATCGATTGCTTTAGCCGAATTTAGTATAATCGTTGCACAAGATACATTTGCTAGTGGCAGTAAATTCTCTCATGATTAAAAATAGAGTATTAAATATTTTTTATGAAGAGCCTGCTACTGACAGGTGGTTCAAGTACGACCGATATCCAAGAAAAATGGTAAGACAATTGATAAGGGGAAAGGATAAGCCGGGCGGCGTGATGATGGTTGCTTTACAATTAATGAAAGGATTAGATAAGCTTGGAATTCCCTATCGTTTTAACGATTACAAACACATCAAAAAACATCCTGAAGAAATTGCATGTATCATTGGCAAACCAAATGTGCTGTTCGATCGCAAATGGGCAAATCCAATTATTTTTGGCGCAGGGATTTATTCCCATCCTATCGATTGCCCCGATTTACTTAAACTTTATCCAAATATCAAACTCGTACTTGTTCCTGGAGAATGGATGCGCTCTATGTTTGAACCCTATTACTATGACAAAGTAATAGCCTGGCCAGTTGGCATTAATCATGTAGAATGGAGTAGTAAACTCAAATTAAGGGCTAAATACGATTTTTTAATTTACGATAAAGTGAGATGGGAACATGAAAAATTTGAGACAGAATTGATCAATCCGATCTGTAAAATACTTGAAAAACATTCATTGACTTATCAGTTTATCAAGTACGGCAGTTATAACATCAACGAACTAAAATCAAAGGTTGGAAATTCACGTGCCGTGATTTTTCTTTGCGAACACGAAACTCAAGGACAGGCCTATCAGCAGATACTTGCAAGCAATACACCAATATTGGCTTGGGACAGGGGCGGCTATTGGCAAGATCCATCATATTATCCAAAAATACTTTTCAAACCTGTAAGTTCTGTACCTTATTGGAATAGGAGATGCGGTGAAAAATTTACAAATAGTTCTGATTTTGAAACACAACTATTGGTCTTTCAAGATCAATTTGAGACTTATGATCCAGAATCTTATATTGAAGAAAATTTAACCTTAGCTCATTGTGCACAAAAATACCTTGAAATTTTTGACTCTGTTTATTCTAATTTATAGACCCCAAAATTCTTCATCAATTTGAAAAAGATAACACTTCAAATTTCACTTGCCGCTTCAGATTTTAAACATGCTGTACACTTGCTACCTCACCAAATTAAAATTTTGGGAAGTCAAGCTGATGAAATACTATTAACCTATGACACCCATAAAAGCAAAGGCCATTTTTCTAAAAATTGGGAAGCGGACTTTAACTCAATGTGGAATTTTTTAGAAAATTTGGCGGCTGGAGATGAAAGGATCACTTTAGTCAAAATTGATTATAGTGCAGATACTATGAAGAAAATTGCTTCAACCTATTTTAAACGAAAAACTATTCCTGCTAAAGATTGGCGTGGAGGTCCATTTTACACTTATTTTTACGGGCTGCATAAAGCAAAAAATGATTATGTTTTTCATATTGACTCTGATTTATTCTTTGGTGGGTTAAGTCAAACTTGGTCTAAAGAAGCCATTGAACTATATGAAAAAGACACACAGATTTTATTTATTAATCCGTTAGCTGGTCCTCCAAAGGAAGATGGGAAACTGATTGGCCAAACCTATTTTAACTATAAGAACCTTCCATTTTTTTTTGGCTTTGATTCGATGAGTACTCGTTTATTTTTAGTTGATAAAGCAAGATTAAAAAGTTATCCTCTTTTAAATATTAGAACTAAAAACGTTAATGAATTAATACGGGCCTTAGTTAAAGGAAATCCTTCATTTAAACTTCCTGAAGAAATTATTTCAGATTTAATGATCAAAACGAAAATGATTCGAGTTGATTTTATTGGAGAAGCCCCAGGCTTATGGTCATTGCATCCACCTTATAGAACGACCCAATTTTATGAAGACTTACCAGAAATTATAAAAAGAATAGAGTTAAATGATGTTCCTGCATCTCAAAAAGGATTTTACGACATTGTAGACGAATTTGTTGATTGGACAGTTGCAAAATCAAACTTAAAAAGTTGAAAAAAATTCTTCTTATCTCTCCATTTCCTCCGGCACAAAATCCACGTTTATTAAAAGAGTATGAGATCTTAAAGGCAAATCATTTTAATGTTAAGGTTTTATACGCGGAAAGAGACAAGTGGGCATCCGATTATAAATCATTTGAGAATAAAGATTTTATTCTTGTTGGCGGTAAATATGGTTCTCCATTTTACTATTTAACTAGGTTGCTTCATAAGCTGTTGAGAAATGTGCTCCCTACAGCCTATGGATATAATAGAATTTCTTGGTTATTATACTTAAGAGCCTTGTCAATAAAAGCCGATTTATATTTGGCTCACAATTTAGGTGCTTTACCAGTAGCAGTAAAAGCAGCAAAAAAAAACAAAGCGCAATGTGGTTTTGACGCAGAAGATTTACATAGGCATGAACTAAGCGATAATATTAATACTCAATCCTATCAACAAGCTAAATTTCTTGAAGATAAATTTCTAGCACAAGTGGATTACTTTACCGCTGCTAGTCCATTGATTGCAACTCAATATCAAAAAATTTATCCCAGCTTAAAACCGACAGCGATCAACAATGTTTTCTCTTCTGGTTTTCTACAAAAAGTTGTTGACAATAGAAAAGACAAGGAATTGAAATTATTTTGGCTTTCTCAAACAATTGGTAAGGGTCGAGGGATTGAAGATGTTATTAAATCAATTGGTATTTTAAAACAGAGCCATATCAGCCTCTCACTTTTAGGTAGTATTGGTGAGGATATTGAAATTTATTTTTTGAACGTTGCGGTAAAAGCTGGCTTATCCAGGAATCAACTTAATTTCATTAAACCAATTTCGCCTGATGAAACTTTTGAATTGGCTAATCAATATGATATTGGATTGGCACTAGAACAAAGTACACCTTTTAATAGAGATATCTGTCTAACTAATAAAATATTCACTTATCTCACCTCTGGATTAGCAGTCATTGCTTCAGAAACAACCGCTCAAAAAGACTTTGTATTAGCAAACCCTAATATCGGAAAATCTTATCCTATTGGTGATATAAATGCATTGGCTTCAATAATAAATCAATATGACAATGATAGAGATTTATTAGATCAAACAAAATTAGCCTCATCTGCCCTAGCCAAAGAAAAAATGAATTGGGAGATTGAAAGTAAAAAATTCATCAAACTTATTGAAATGACCTTAAGAAATTGAATAAGGTTTTGATTGTTTGCCCGTACTTCCCTCCTTCTAACGCCGTAGATATGCAAAGGATTAGAATGAGTTTACCTTATTTTAAAGAATTTGGATGGGATGCGGAAGTGGTAACAGTTGATCCGGCACATAGCGATATGACTAAAGATGAGTTATTGCTAACGAATATTCCTTCGGAAATAAAGATACACCAAGTACAAGCATTTGAAAAAAAATGGACGAGCAAGCTTGGTTTAGGAAGCATCGCTTTAAGATCTTTATGGTTTTATAAAAAATATGTAAATAGTTTACTTGAAAAACAACATTTTGATTTAATTTATTTTTCTACTACTCAGTTTCCTGTAATGGTTTTGGGTAACCATTGGAAAAAAAAATATCATATTCCGTATGTTATAGACATGCAAGATCCTTGGCATTCTACCTATTATGAAAATAAACCTAAATCTGAAAGACCAGCTAAATATTGGTTTTCTTATCGCTTAAATAAATTTTTGGAACCTATTGCCATGAAAAATGTAGATGGCCTAAT
>SEBM01000548.1 GCA_004296145.1 Flavobacterium sp. | reverse complement strand
ACTTAGGGCTATTTTGTGTACTAAACTCATCAAATCTAATGTAAACAAATAAATGAGTTGTAAAATAAATAATTTTAATATACTGTAAATCAATTAATTAAACTAAATAGAACAAGCAAACTATAAAAATAGTTTGATAACTATAAAAATAGTAGTAGCTTTAATTTAACAATCACGAAAATTATATAATGAGAGAGTTAACTAAAGCCGAAGAACAAGTCATGCTCATCCTTTGGGAAATGAAGGAAGGTTTGGTAAAGGATGTAATTGACAAGATGGAACCGCCCAAGCCCGCTTACAATACTGTATCTACCGTAATCAGAGTTTTAGAGGGGAAAGGATTTTTAGACCACAAAGCAATTGGCAATACACATATTTATTTCCCTCTGATATCAGAAGAGCAATACAAACATTTTGCTTTTGACAAGGTGATGAACAATTATTTCGAAAACAACTATCAGAGTTTAGTATCCTTTTTAGTCAAAGAAAAAAATATGGATATGGACGAACTGGATGAATTAATCGCCTTGGCAGAACAACTTAAAAATAAGAAATAATGGATTGGTTATATTACTTATTGGAAGCCAACCTGTATCTGCTCCTATTTTATGGCTTTTACAGACTGTTTTTACAGAACGAAACATTCTATAACAGTAATCGTTATTTTTTATTGTTAACTAGCATTATTGCATTTATATCACCCATAATGCAACTTGGTCTTTTAAAGCCAGCTCCAGTTATAGATAATGTACTTTACCCGCCTCCTATTATATATAGTAATGAGCAGTTTGCTAAAATAACTTTTGCACCAGTTCAGGAAACATTCAGCATCACAGATTGGTTGTATCCAACTTATTTAATCATTGCTATTTGCTTTGCCATTAAGCTAGGCATTAGCCTTTTCAAAATTATTCAACTTTGGCTAAAGGCAAAAAAGGCTAAAACTGGCAAAATCACATTAATAGAGTTGCAAGAACAAACAACGGCTTTTTCATTTTTCAATCTCTTATTCATTCATCCGCATCTGGCGGAAAAGGAAACCGTTCTGAACCATGAAATGGTTCACATCAAACAAAAACACAGTCTAGATATCTTGTTTTTTGAACTGCTACAAATCATTTGCTGGTTTAATCCAATGATCTATTTCATCAAAAACGACATTAAACTACTTCATGAATACATTGCTGATGAACTGAGCACCAATTCTGGAATTCAAAAACACGAGTATGCCATGTTTCTCATCGAAAATTCCTTTGGCGTAGCACCAACGCCCCTTACAAATCAAATATTCAATCAATCAATATTAAAAAGGAGAATTAACATGTTAAACAAAAAAAGAACAGCGGTTTGGGCAAGGCTCAGGTTGCTGTTAACAGTACCATTAGTCGGGGCAATGCTCTGCACTTCAACAATGGCATTTACTAAAGATTATGGTTATGTAGACTTGCTTCCGGAGAAAAGCAAAATTACAGCAACTGTAAAACAAGAAGTGCCACAAGTTAAGAAAACAAAACAAATTGCACCGAAGGCAAAAGCTGTAAAAAAAGATCAAGTTAAGTTTAGGTTTTCACCAATGTATCGAAAAGATAAGGAAACAGAAAAACCAGTTTTAGCGGAGACAAGACTTATCGTAATAAATGGTAAACCAATTGAAAATTTAACTAAGTTTTATGGTGTTTCTAATGCAGAAAATATTCTTTATCGTACAAAAAAAGGTTCTTTAGCAAAATATGGAGAGAAGGGAAAAAATGGAGCTGTAGAAATAACAGGAAGCAACATTAAATACTTTACGGAGGTAACTCTTCCATCGACACCTGCTGTTGAACCGCCACCGCCGAGACAAGATAAAGTTAGATTCCCTCCACCAATTGTTAAAAATTCAAAGCAAGTTTTTCTTCCGACAGCAGAGCTTGATAAAAAATCGGGGCAGGTAGTGATAACAGAGAAAAGATATATTTTAGTTAATTATATTCCTGTTGAAGATAACAACAAGTTTTACGGCATAAGGAATATTGATGGATTAATGTTCTTAAAACCTAGTGAAGCAGTTAAAAAATATGGGCAAAAGGCTGAACATGGCGCTGTTATAATTCAAGGTAAAGAATTGGAATATTTTAAACACGTGGCGGTTGCTCCTAAGGAAGATCAAGTAAAATTTCCTCCTCCAATTGTAAAGCCAGACAATCAAACCACTTTTCACCCAAGAAATGGGTATAAATATGATGGAAAAGCCTATATCCCAGTTCAAATTGATAAAAGATATATAGTAATAAATGGGGAAGCTGTAAAAGACAATAGTAAGTTTTATGGCGTTTCCAATGCAGAAAAAATTACTTCTTTAAGTGTAAATCAAGCTATGAAAATTTATGGAGATCATGGAAAAAACGGAGCTGTTGAAATTACAGGCACAAATATTAAATATTCACAAGCTATAAGTGGACCACCCCCACCATTTCCAACAATTACGCTGAATAGAAGTGATGCATTCTTTTTAAAGATCCCTAATTCTGAAAATGACAGCAAAACATTAACAGTATATAATAGTAAAAACGAAATTGTATATAATGACAGCGATTATCAAGATAATTGGAATGGAAAATTAGGTAACTATAAAGCCTATAAAAACGTAAAAATTATACCGGGTCGCTATACTTATTTAATGAAAATACAAAATGACCCTAAAGGAAATAATAGAGGGACAATAAATATTATATAATTTTTTACTGCGGAATATAAACTACATATTTCGTCTCAAAAAATTCTTCATCAAAATAAGCTGAAAGCGGATATAATTCTGCTTTCAGTTTTGATTCCTTAATCTCCTCCGTTAAATCCCCCC
>SEBM01000050.1 GCA_004296145.1 Flavobacterium sp. | reverse complement strand
TCATAATCTAAGCCATTTGTTTAACTCGTATAAGGGAGATAATTCTGTAAGTTTTGAAATCATGGAATTAGAAAATGTAAAACGATTAGTTGCGGTAGAAACACCAACTGATTTTGAAGAAGCCGAAGATCCTGTTTTTGAAGACGAAAATGATAACGAAGACATCGTTCAGGAAGCCAAAATTCAGGAAGTAAATGAAGTTGAAGAAATAAAAGTGGTGACCAAATTAACGATGCCCAGCAGACGTTTAAAAGTCAGGATTTCCGCAGAATTGCTACAGGAATTGGAAAAAATGCAGATAAACTTTAAATTGAACTAAAAAATTAACAGTTAAAATTTAGAGGAAAATAAAATTTAACTGTTAAAATTATGCATGCATAATACTTTTTTAGTATTATTGCCCAAAATCACAACGATTTCGTACAAAGTCTAACCAAACAAACTTTAGGATTGTGTTAAAATACTCTAAGTTTGTATAAATTAATTAAATCAGAATTATGAAAAAGAACCTATTTTTACTAGGATTATTAGTTTGCTCAATGACCGCTATGGCGCAAACTGAAACAGCAAATAAACCAGAAAGCTGGTATTTCAAATTAGGAGGATCATACTTCAATCAAACTGCTTCGACTGAGTTTCCTGAAGTAGGTGGACAAGCACCAAATAGAGATGTTTATTCAGGAACTTTAACGAATAATAAATTAGTATCAAGAGAAAGTATTACAGGTTCTTTTGGACAAGGTTTCAGAAGTGGAATTACTGCTGGGTACCGTTTTTCTACACGTATAGGAGTAGAGTTATCGGCAAACTATTATATCAGTAATAGTAAAACAATGGCTGAAACAACTGATAGACTTTATGGTTATAACCCAACTACTACTGTTGCGACTTATATTAGTTTTGCTGCGGATGGTCAAATTAAAGCTTTTGATTTAGCTCCTGCAGTTGTTATGTTTTTGGGAGAAGCTCATGGTTTTGAACCATATACTAAAGTTGGAGTTATTGTGCCAATTCATGGAACTTTAGATATTAAAACAAATAGAGAACTTACATCTTATGTAGGTAATAATGTTGTAAATACAACTAATATTTATTCTAAAGATGTTGTAAAACCAAATCCAACAATTGGATTTATGGCTTCATTAGGTACATCTTATAAATTAGGAAAACATATTTCTGCTTTCGCGGAATTAGAGTACCGTAACTTTACTGTTCATGGTAAAACTAAGGAAACTACTGAATATACAGTTGATGGACAAGATGCTTTAGCAACTAGAACACCATCACAAATTCATACTAATTACCACAAAAGTTTAGATGTAAATTCAAACAATCCTTTGTTTAATCCTGATACAACTACAGCAGATACTGCTGATACAACAAGAAAAAATGATGCAATGGACGAATTAAGTTCTTACGTTGGAATCTCTGGTTTAGGACTAACTTTAGGTCTTAAATACAGCTTATAATTTATAAAGTTTTATAGTTTTTAGAAAAAAGGATATTCATTTGAATATCCTTTTTTTTATTGAATAAAAGCAATGATAATTTAAAAGATTAAACGGATTAAAATCCGTTGCTACAAAATGATTCATTCCTGCGGAATTCCGTTCCATAGGAACAATGGATATTGTAGGGATGGATTTTAATCCATCCTCCGCAAAGATTTCGCATTTTATATCAAATATTATTTGGAAGAATTTCTAAACTCTTTCAAAACTTCATCAATAACCCAGGTTGTTCTTGCTCCCGAAGTTCCTTTAGATGGAGAAATTCCCTGACCAAGAAGTTCTGCAACAACAGTTTCAATAAAAGGCTGTTGAATATGAAGCGGATTTTCAATCGCAATGCTTTCTTTTTCTCCGTTTGTATATTGAATATGAATGGGATCATTACCAAAAGTTGAAAAAGAGATTTTTCCTTTATCACCAACAATTTCGGTATTGTCGTAACGTTCAAAGCTGGCGAAATTCCAAATACCAGATCCATGAATTCCATTTTCAAATAAAAACGACATAGAAACAGCATCTTCAGCGGGATAAGCCAGAAGCTGAGAACTTGCATGTCCGCGAACAGATTTAATCGGACCCAAAACAAAATCCAGAAAATCTAAAGTATGACAGGCTAGATCAACAAATATTCCGCCTCCGGAAATATGTGGCAAAACGGTCCACGGTAAATTGATTTCATCATCATAACGTTCTTCAAACGAATGGTATAAAACACAATTTACATGTCTTACAGTTCCAATTTTCCCTGAGTCAATTAATTCTTTTATTTTTAAAAATCTCGGTAAACTTCTTCTGTAATAAGCCATAAAAAGAGGAACATTATGTTCTTTGCAGACGCTTATCATTTCGTTACATTCGTCAAATGTCAGCGCCATAGGTTTTTCTACATAGACCGGTTTTCCTGCTTTGGCACACAAAATTGTATACTCTTTATGAGAAGATGGAGGAGTGGCAATATAAACAGCATCAACTTCCGGATCATTGATTAAATCAATTGCGTTTGAATACCATTTTGGAACATTATGGCGTTTGGCATAATCTTCGGCAAGTTTTGCATCTCGTCTCATTACGGCTACTAAAGCAGAATTTGGAATTTTCTGAAAAGCCGGTCCGCTTTTAACTTCAGTAACATTTCCGCAGCCAATAATTCCCCAATTTATAGTTTTCATTGTTTTGTTTTTAGTTTCTCAAATTTAAGGGAAAAAAGTTAGCCACGAATTACACGAATTGCACTAATTTTTCTTTTGCCACAGATTAAAATGATTTACACAGATTAATCTATTTAATCTTTTGATCTGTGGCAAAAAAAGACTTATAACAGAAGTAGAAAATTAGTGCAATTCGTGAAATTCGTGGCAAAAAAAATAACCACAAACTCACAAAATAATTCGTGAATTTGTGGCTATAAAATTTAGCTTAAAGTTTTACTTTTTAGGCAAAGCTTTAAAACCCATATTATAAAGTGTAAATGCCTGAATATCGACATTTTCCTGAATCGTTGCAGCAACAGATTTTCCTGCTCCATGCCCGGCTTTCACATCAATTCTAATTAAAACAGGATTATCTCCCGTTTGTTTATCCTGTAATTCTGAAGCAAATTTAAAACTATGCGCCGGAACCACACGATCGTCATGATCTCCCGTAGTTACCATAGTTGCAGGATAATGAACGCCTTTTTTAACGTTTTGTACTGGTGAATATCCTTTAAGATATTCAAACATTTCTTTGCTGTCCTGAGCCGTTCCGTAATCAAAAGCCCAACCTGCACCGGCTGTAAAAGCATTGTAACGCAACATATCCATAACGCCAACAGCAGGTAATGCTACTTTCATTAAATCAGGACGTTGTGTCATTGTTGCTCCAACTAATAATCCTCCGTTTGATCCTCCGCGAATGGCCAAGAAATCAGATGAGGTATATTTTTGCGCGATTAAATATTCCGCGGCAGCGATAAAATCATCAAACACATTTTGCTTTTGCAATTTCGTTCCTGCATCGTGCCATTTTTTTCCGTATTCTCCACCGCCACGTAAATTCGCTACAGCATAAACTCCGCCATTTTCCATCCAAACGGCATTCGAAATACTGAAACTTGGCGTTAAACTAATATTGAATCCGCCATATCCGTAAAGGATTGTTGGATTTTTACCGTTTAATTTTATTCCTTTTTTATAAGTAATGATCATCGGGATTTTAGTTCCGTCTTTAGAAGTATAAAAAACCTGTTTAGACTCATAATCTTCGCTTTTGAAATCTACTTTTGGTTTCTGATAAATTTCGGATTTTCCTGATTTTGGTTCAAACGAAAAGATAGATCCGGGAGTTGTATAGTTTGTGAAAGAATAATACAGAATTTTTTCGTCTTTTTTTCCTCCAAATCCGCCAGCAGTTCCAACCGCTGGAAGTTTAATTTCACGAATTAATTTCCCGCTGTAATCATATTGTAAAACCAATGAAACGGCATCTTTGGTATAATTCGCAAAGATATATCCCGCTCCGGTCGAAGGCGCCAGAACATTTTCAGTTTCTTTTATAAAATCCTTCCAGTTTTCCGGTTTTGGATTACTCACATCCACAGAAACAACACGTTTGTTTGGAGCGTTAAAATCGGTTTCAATAAACAATTTACTTCCTTCATTATCTATGATATTGTTTTCGCTGTTAAAGTTGTCTACAATCGTAATAATCGGATTGTTTTCTGTTTTTAAATCCTTAATATACAATTCGTTTCCGTAAGTAGAATTCGCAGCTGTAATCACTAAATAATTGCTGTCTTCGGTAACATAACCACCAACATATCTTCTTTTATCTTCTGCTCCAAAAATAACTTTATCCTCCTTTTGAGGAGTTCCTAATTTATGGTAATACAATTTATGCTGATCTGTTTTTGCAGACAATTCACTTCCTTTTGGTTTATCGTAACTTGAATAGTAAAAACCTTCATTTTTGAACCATGAAATACCGCTGAATTTAACATCAACAATAGTATCTTCTAACACTTTTTTAGTCAAGTCATCAATAAGAATTACTTTTCTCCAGTCGCTTCCGCCTTCAGAAATAGAATAAGCGGCTTTAGATCCATCCTTAGAAAAATCTAAACTACCAAGAGAAGTCGTTCCGTCTTTAGAAAAAGTGTTAGGGTCTAAGAAAACTTCATCTTTACCACTTTCATCTTTTCGGTAAATTACAGATTGATTTTGAAGTCCGTTATTTTTAGAATAATAAGTAAATTTTCCTTCTTTGGATGGAGCCCCGATTTTCTCGTAATTCCATAATTTTTCCATTCGTTTTTTTAGTTCGTCACGAAACGGGATTTTATCCAGGTAACCATACGTAACCTCATTTTGCGCTTTTACCCAAGCTCCGGTTTCTGCAGATTTATCATCTTCAAGCCAACGATACGGATCGTTTACTTTTGTGTCAAAGTAAGTGTCAATTGTTTCACCTTTTTTAGTTTCCGGATACTGAATTTTGTTTTGACCAAATGAAATCCCTGCAGTTGTAATTGCCATTATAAGAATTGTTTTTTTCATAGTTAAGTTTTGTCGGTTGTAACAAAAATAGTACTTTTTGTGAGGTTATTAAATTTTTAACCGCAAAGAACGCAAAGGAAATTACGCAAAGACCGCAAAGCCTTTTTTAAACTTTGCGAACCTTGCGTAACACTTTGCGTACTTTGCGGTTAAATAAAAATATTATAAACTAAAATTCACTCCCAAAACAATATTTCTTCCAATATTTGGAATCCCGTCTGTTTTCAGTCTTGACAGGTGTGCAATGTATTTTTGGTCAAATAAATTGTTTCCGTTCAGGTTTACATCAAAAGCATGTTTTCCTAATTTTACAGTACCTCCAAAACCTAAATTAACCAAAGTATACCCTTTAGAAGCCGTTTCAAAACCACTCACATTATCCTGGCTGAAAGTCGAAGAAACATTCAAAGAAGCAAAACCTTCCTGAAGCCAGTTTTTGATATTGAATTCAGTGCGAAGTGTATTGTTCCAGTTGTTTGCAGGAATCAAAGGCAAATAATCGTTATTATCTTTTTTTCCTGTCACAGTTTCAAAACTTGTTTCAAAATGCAACCAGTCCAAAGGATGCGGATGAAAGTGCAGACCAACTTCACCACCATACAATTTTGCATTATCCTGAACATAGGCAAAAACGTCGTTATCTTCCAATGTTTCTCCGGTTGGAGAAGTATAGATATAATTGTTTACATGATTATAAAATCCGTTTACGAAGAATTCAAAATGAGAATTTTTATATTCTAAATTCAAATCAGTCTGAACATTTTGTTCTGTTTTTAGAGCTGAATTTCCAATTTCGTATCGGTTTGTTCCTTCATGAACTCCATTAGAAGTCAACTCGGCTAAGTTTGGCGCTCTAAATCCTGTTGCCACATTCAAACGAAGCGTTAACGGTTCTGCCAATTGAGTTTTATAACCCAAAGAAGCATTAAAACTGTCAAAAGATTTGTCTAAAGCTTGAAAATAACCTTCTTCGCCTTCTTCACCATGCGCTATAGAAGATACATTTCGGTTGTCAAAACGCAATCCGGCTTGCAGAACATTGTTGTTCCATTCATAATTTGCAGTTCCAAAAACACCAAAATCATTTGTAGTAGCATCAGGAATCAAATATTCTTCTCCAGAATTTTTGTTCGTTTGATGCATTCCCTGAACTCCCAAAATAGTTTCAAAACCGCCTAATTTTGGGAAATGATATTTTGCGTTATAATTGAAAGTATTCAGTTTCATGTGAAGTGAAGCCTCATTGCTGTCTTCAAACTCGCTTCTGTCATTGGCGATATAACCTAAATCAACATCAAGTTTTGAGTTCTGAAAAAAGATAACATTGTTTAAACTCAACAAATGATTAAAAATTCCCTGTCTCGGAAATTGAGTGTCTTTGCTGGAAGATTGTTCTGCAATTCCTTCTTCCGGAATACCGATATCCAGTTTATTATAATTGTATCTCAAAACACTTGAAAAACTAGAATTGCTATATCCAATTCCGGTTTTAAAATCAGTTTCGTTATAACGCGAATTGGTTACGCGGTCTCCATCGGCAATTTTGTAATCAGAATGGGTGTTGTAACTTCCACGCGCTAAAA
The DNA here is from genome assembly GCA_004296145.1 of Flavobacterium sp. GTDB lineage: Bacteria > Bacteroidota > Bacteroidia > Flavobacteriales > Flavobacteriaceae > Flavobacterium. The sequence continues at coordinate 6,023 of SEBM01000050.1, read as the reverse complement.
ATTTCCAGTTATCAGTAGAAGTTTTTAATCCAATTGATGAATTGCTTCCTTCTGTATTGGTAAAATATTTTTGACTGAAATTGGCTTTAAAAGTATTCGCATCAGCAAATTTTTCAGGATTGAAGTATAAAACTCCGCCCAAAGCATCAGAACCATATAATAAAGAAGCAGGCCCTTTTATCACTTCGACACTTTCGATTCCGGCATCATTTAAACCTAAACCATGTTCGTCTCCAAATTGTTGATTTTCGATACGAACGCCTTGCGAATACACCAAAACACGATTACCGCTAAGTCCGCGAATTACCGGTTTTCCGATAGAAGTTCCTGTCGAAATCTGCGAAACTCCAGGAATTGTCGCCAAACCTTCAATCAAAGTCGAAGTTCCTTTTTGTTGTAATGATTTAATGCTTTCATGCTCGACTTTCATTACGTTTTGAGATTGTAGTTTATTAAAAGGAGTAGACACAATTACTTCATTCATTTCAAGAATAGATTCGACAAGTGTAATGTCTAAAGTGTTTTCTTTTAATAATTTAGCAATCGTTTTGTTTTCGGTAGTAAAGCCAACAAATGCAAAAGAAAGTCTTAAACTTCCGCTTGGCAAATTTGTAAATTGATATTTTCCGCTTGCGTCAGTAGTTGTACCTTTATGTAATTCGGGCGCATATACAGAAACTCCGGGCATTGGCTGATTTTGAGAATCGGTTACAGTTCCCGAAACAGAATTTTGAGCCGAAAGCAGCCCTGAAAACCCTAAAATAAGGGCGAATATTATTTTTTTCATTTGAAAATGATACTATAGTTAAATTGATTTTTCTTTTGAATAAAAAACATCAATAACAATAAAGCCTGCCGATCCCGAATAATTTCAAGATGGGGAAACCCAATGTTTTTTTAGAATTAAATTAAAAGATTGTGATTTAATTTCGGTTAAACCGAAATTTAAGCAACTATAGCTGCAGGAGGCCCGCGCAATAAGTAAGCACTTTCATGAAATGAAAATATTTTTTCTGAAAGAGCGAAGAAATAAGGTATTTCTTTGTTTAAAGTATGAAACTGAAATGAAAACTGTTCAGGAACAATATAGCTTCCAAAAGTAAAATGACACACAAAACATACATCATAGTCATGATGCTGATGTGTAATTTCTCCACTCGGATCACTATAATCGTGATGGCATTGTTTTTCTGAAAGCTGTTTTACAATATGCTCATAACTGTGTATCGACTGAAACAATATTGAGAACAATACTGTCAGCGCGAAGGAAACACTTAATATGAGCTGCTTTCTTTTCATGAACGACAAAGGTATAAAAGAGGAATGAAAAATGGGATTATTTTTTTAATTCTGTTGCTGATTTACTAAAAACAGTACGTCAAATCGTATTATTTTTGATGAAAAACAGAATAATTACTTTTCTAATTGTCTCCTGAGCCTTCATTATATTATATTTGTAAGTAAAATAAATCCACTCCAAAAAACGTTTACTTGAAAAACTCTTTAAAACCAAAATACGATATGCGAATACTTTTTAGTTGTTTGTTTTTAGTTTCGTTTTTGAATGTCTTTTCGCAGGAAGAAGCAAAGCCTAAAATAGAACCAATCGTGAAAATTGATTCGCTGTATCGTGAAGACCAGTTTTATGTTTCTATAACGTATAATCTTTTTTCAGATATTCCTGCAGATCTGAAACAGAATAAATTCTCTTTGGGACTTTCGACAGGATTTCTGCGCGACATGCCTATTAATAAAAAAAGAACCTTTGCAATTGCTGCAGGTTTAGGATTGAGTTACCAGAATTTCTTTCAAAACCTAACTATTTCAAAAGATGGTGCGGGCAATTTGGCTTATGGCGTAAACGATTATAATGAGTTTGTATCGAACAGATACAGACAATATTTAGTAGATGTTCCCATCGAATTCAGATGGAGAAATTCAACTTTTGACAGTTATAAATTCTGGAGGATTTATCTGGGCGTAAAACTTAGTTATGCTTTTGCAACAAAATCTGTCCTGGATGATGGAGAATCAAAATATAAAATTACAGATAACCCAAACATTAATAAATTTCAATACGGACCTTATATTTCTGCGGGTTACAATACCTGGAACGTTTATATTTATTATGGACTGAATCCTTTATTTAATTCGGTAAAAACTGTTTCGGGTGAAAATGTAAGTATCAGAACCATTAACGCCGGTTTGATTTTCTACATTCTATAACCACAAATACAAGAATAAAATCTGAGGAAGAACTCCTGCCAACAGGCCAATAATCAATTCTTTATTGGTGTGAGCCTGCATTTCCAGTCGTGATGAACCCACGATTCCCGTCAATAAAATTAGCAAAGCGGTCCAATACGGATTTTGCATTTTCAAATGAATATTTAATCCAATTACAAAAATGGCAAGTCCGCTAATGGCCATCATGTGCAAACTCGCTTTTATTTTAAATAAAGAAAGAATCAGCGCAACAATAGTGCTGAATAAGGCTCCGAGAAAAAAGAAATGCAGTTCAGGATAGCGTGTAATAATGATGCTTCTTTTTACCAATAAAATGTACAAAAAGCATTGCAGAACAAGCGGAATTTTGCGTTGGGAAGTTTCCGGAACCATAACCGAATTTACATGTCCTGTTGAACGCAAAAGCATGAAAAATAAGATTGGAACCAAAACCGTAATAATCAGGATTTGAAGCAGTACATAATACTTTTCCTTGTCTGTGAAAATATCTTCTTTGCAATACAAATAAAACAAAGTAGCATAAACCGATATAAAAATCGGGTGCAGGATATAGGAGAAAAGCGGCAAGATTTTTTTCAAAACACTGAGATTATGGGTCTTCAACAAATATAGGAAAATAAAATTTTTTGCAGAATTTCATTCCGCATTTTTAAGAAAACTACAACTCTTTTCTGTTTTTAAAGTTTTAAATTTGACAAAAAGAATTTTCAATGAGCATAAATTTAAAAAGCCTTATTCCGGTTCTGGATGCAGAATGGATTGGTTTAAAAACTGATATTTTTGTTGATCACGTTTCGATCGACAGCCGTTCGCTGCAAAACGGATCACAAACTTTATTTTTCGCTTTATCCGGCGTAAATAATGATGCTCATTTGTACATTCCGGAACTTATAGAAAAAGGAGTTCAGAATTTTGTGGTGCAATATATACCGGAAAACAGTAACGGAAAAGCAAATTTTTTGGTTGTAAAAGACTCTTTAAAAGCATTACAGAAATTTGCAGCTTATTATCGCAATCTTTTTGATTTTCCGATTATCGGACTGACCGGAAGCAATGGTAAAACAATTGTAAAAGAATGGCTGAACTTTTTGCTAAGTCCGGATTATAATATTATCAGAAGCCCGAAAAGTTATAATTCACAGGTTGGTGTCCCGCTGTCTGTTATTGCTATAAATGAAAAACATAATCTGGGCATTTTTGAAGCCGGAATTTCGACGGTAAACGAAATGTCGAATCTCGAAAAAATCATCAAACCCAACATTGGCGTTCTGACCAATATTGGTTCTGCGCATGATGAAGGTTTTCAGAATTTAGAACAAAAAATCAACGAGAAATTACAGCTTTTCAAAAACTCAAAAGTTATAATTTATCAGAAAAATGAAATTGTAGATCTTTGCCTGAATTCTTTTTTAGGAGAAAATCAATTCAAAGAAAGAGTCATTTTTTCATGGAGTTTTACAGACCAAACTGCCGATGTTTTTATCCTTAAAAAAGAAAATAAAAACGAAAAAACGATTATTCAATATCAATATAAAAATGAAATTTTCGATTTAGAAATTCCGTTTCAGGACTCAGCTTCTATCGAAAATTCTATTTCCTGTTTGTTGGTTTTGCTTTATTTTAAATATGATTCAGAAACCATTCAGAATCGTGTGCAAATGCTGTATCCGGTCGAGATGCGTCTTGAAGTTAAAAACGGAATAAACAATTGCAGTATTATTGATGATAGTTACAGTTCTGATTTTCAATCACTAAAGATAGCTTTAGACTTTCTCGAAAGTCAAAAAAAGAATGCTTCAAAAACGGTTATTTTATCGGATATTTTTCAAAGCGGATTTTCTAATGAAGAATTATATTCTAAAGTAGCACAATTGATTTCTGATAATAAAGTAAATCGCGTAATTGGAATCGGAAATACGATTTCTTCATTCAAAAATAAATTTTCGAATGCTGTGATGTTTGAAAATACGGCTGATTTTATAGCCAATTTTGAAAGTCTGAATTTTGCTAACGAAACCATTTTAATAAAAGGAGCAAGGTCTTTTCAGTTTGAAGAAATTGTGACTTTGCTGGAAGAGAAAACACACGAAACAATTCTCGAAATCAACCTGGATTCCATCAGTCATAACCTGAATTTCTTTAAATCAAAACTAAAACCGGAAACCAAAATGATGGTGATGGTAAAAGCTTTTGGATACGGAAACGGAGGTTTGGAAATTGCTAAATTGCTCGAACATCATAAAGTAGATTATTTGGGTGTGGCTTTCGCCGATGAAGGAATCTCGCTCAAAAATGGCGGAATAAAATTACCAATCATGGTTTTGAATCCGGAATCGACAAGTTTTCCATCAATAATTCAATATCAGTTAGAACCTGAAATTTATAGTATAAAAGGGTTAAATGCCTTTTTGAAAATTGCGCGCGAAAAAAACCTCAAAGACTTTCCTATCCATATTAAATTAGATACCGGAATGCATCGTCTGGGTTTTGAAGAAAATACCATTAATGAATTGATTTCAACTTTAAAAGGAAATTCGACAGTAAAAATTCAGAGTGTTTTATCACATTTAGCGACGAGTGATGATATGAAACATTATGAATTTGTGCTTTCGCAGATTCGTTTGTTCGAGAAATTGTCTTCAAAATTAATAACTGAATTAGGCGTAAATCCGATTCGTCATATTCTTAATACATCTGGAATTAGTAATTTTTCTGATGCACAATATAATATGGTACGTTTAGGAATTGGACTTTACGGCGTTTCAAATGATCCGGCAGAACAGAAATATCTGGAGAATGTCGGAACTTTAAAATCTATTATTTCTCAGGTTAGAACTATTCCTGCAGGCGACAGTGTAGGTTACGGCCGTCGTTTTATGGCAACGAAACAAACCAAAATAGCAACAATACCAATTGGTTATGCAGACGGAATTTCGAGATTATGGGGAAATGAAGTCGGTTATGTAATAATTAAAAATAAAAAAGCTCCTATTGTTGGCAGTATTTGTATGGATATGCTAATGGTAAACGTGACTGAAATTGATTGTAAAGAAGGCGATTCTGTTATTATTTTTGGAGAAAACCCAACTGTGACAGAAATTGCAAATGCATTGAAAACAATTCCGTATGAGATACTTACGAGTATTTCTCAACGAGTTAAGAGAGTATTTTTCAGATAAATTAATTACATTTTCAGGAAATTTGCGTATTTTCGGTATTCATTATTATTAACGTAAACACATCATTATGGGATTTTTTTCTGAATTTAAGGCATTTGCAATGAAAGGCAACGTAGTTGATCTTGCTGTTGCTGTAATCATTGGAGCTGCTTTTGGTAAAATTGTAAATTCGTTTATCGAAGATGTAATAACACCTTTAGTATTAAAACCTGCTTTAGATGCGGCTCATTTGTCAAAAATTGAAGATCTGGTTGCTTTTGGAGGAGTAAAATATGGTTTGTTTCTTTCGTCAGTAATTAACTTTATAATTGTGGCATTTGTTTTATTCCTGATTATCAAAGGAATGAACAGCCTTAAAAAGAAAGAAGAGCCGGCACCCAATCAACCTGCAGCGCCAACTCAGGAAGAATTGCTTACACAGATTAGAGATCTTTTGAAAAATAAACAATAATACAATATACCGCTACACTAAGTCTAACTTAACCGCCTTATTATAAGGCGGTTTTTTTGTAATTGTTTATTTTGTAACATTTTGTTATTTTTTGTGAAGCGCCTTGTTTTCACTTTTATTATACTTATTTTTGCAGAACAAATTAG
>SEBM01000547.1 GCA_004296145.1 Flavobacterium sp. | reverse complement strand
TCTGCTTTCTTTGGCTTTTCTTTTTCCTCTAAAGAAAAAGTATAAATTAAAGAATAACATTACGCCAAGATAAATAGAAAATCCACCGATTTTATAACTTAGTTTTTCTATTAATTCCTGATATGTATTATCGTATAAGTCCAGTTGTAAAATCATCAAAGCAAAACCAATATTCAGTAAATAAAATCCGGTTTCAAAAAGTTTGTTGGTCGCTTCTGCAATTTCTTCTCTTCCTTTAAAAATGTCAAGCATAAATATTTTTCCGTTTTTAAAAAGTGTTTTAGAAACATAATAAGTAAGCAATAAAGCAATTGGCAGATAAATACCGTAACCGATTAAGAATTTTGTAGTTTCCATGATATTAAAATTTAAAAGTTATTTAATTAGTTTTTGAATGTATTTGGTAAGTATAAAAATGTTGAAATAATGCAGGATCGAAATGATAAAAACAATGATTGCCGTTTTGACGCCGATAACTTCAATGAGTTGTGTTGATGACGAAATTTTTTCCCAGGAAATCAAAGTCATTGCACAATAACCAATATTTAAAAGATAATACGCCAGCAATAAAACCTGATTGATTTGTTGGCAGATATCAGCATGATTCGGAATCAATTCTGCGACATAGATATTACCGTTTCTGTAGCAGATTTTTCCAACTTTCAGAATGATCAGAATTGTAATGCTGAGGTAAATAAAATATCCGGTGATATTGAGGTTCATGACTATAATAATTTATAATAACCAATTAAATTGTAGAGAAATAGCGTGCTGTAAACAGTTGCAAAGAGAACAAAAAGCGTATTCATACAATAACTGCCAATTTTGAAAATTAACTTCTGTGGAATCTGGTACATCGGATAATACGCTATTTGAGTCGCAACTTTTCCAACCCAGTATAAAGCAATTAAACCAGTCAAAGCAACTGCCAAAGCAGACTGTTCTTTTAATTCTGTTGTAAAAACAAGGGCAATTAATCCAAAACAGAAATTCAAACCTTGAATATATCTTCCGTAAGTTTTAGCAATTTCCTGATTTAACGGTTTTAACTGTTTGACATCATTGTACCAATCAAAAACCTGATGACGAATGTAAGGATATATGAATGCTGTAAAGATTTGACCAATTCCGCTAAGAATTATAAGCCAATTTGGGATAGTAATATTCATAGTTATTGATTGTTTTAAACTTTCAGAAAAAAATGAAAGATTTGTTTAAATTTTTTTATTTCATGATTTTAAGAACTAAACGCCCCAACCAGTTTTCATTAAATTCAGTCATTTTATCTAACATATTATCTGCCTTCAAAACGAAATCGTACAATTTAGAAGTCTGATCAACAAAGTGTTTTTCTTCTGCTGAATCTTTTGCTTCAATGGTAGAAACTTCTTTTAAGATCTTAAGAGCAGGCTTAATTTCTCTTTTGCTTCTTTCTCTGGAAATTTTTACGGCCAATTCGTCAAGATCTTTTTCTGCAGTAAAAAATTCTCTCCTTTCTCCGGCTTTATATTCTTTATAAACAATTCCCCAATCCATTAAAGCTCTTAGGTTCATACTAGCGTTTCCACGAGAGATTTGCAATTCTTCCATAATGTCTTCCATAGAAACAGCTTCGTTTGAAACCATTAATAAAGCATGAATTTGTGCCATGGTTTTATTAATGCCCCATTGAGAACCAAGTGCTCCCCAGGTCTGAACGAATTTATTTTTTGCTTCTTTGAATTCCATGAAACAAATGTAAGTAAAAGTTTTTAAACTTTCAAAAATAAATGAAAGTTATTCTGTAAATAATTTGTCAAGCCTTTTTTAAAGAATAGTCTTATAACTTAATTTTCTTGTTTTATGACTAAAAAGGATATTCCTATGTCATTTTTCTTACCAAGTCTATATATCTAATATAGTTTTGTGGTAGAAAAGAATACAAGCTGGCAAGATTATTTTCAAAAGTTGTTTTTCAATACATTGATTAATAACAAATTAAAAAAGTGGAGCAGAACCCACTATAAAAAACGAGGCGTATTCTGAAAAGCCTTACGAGTAAGAAACCCAAAAACTATTAAATCATGTCAAAGAATAAAATTATCAACGTAAACATCATTATCGATTCTAGTCGTTTAATGAATGATTTTAAGAGTCCAAGTCAAGATCAAAATAATCCAACTGGTATTGGTCATAATTATCAATTTATGGTTGTTTCAGATTCTGCCAGTTTAAGTGGGCAGGGTACAGGAGATCTTAGTATTACTGCAAAACAGGGAGATGTGGTTCGTTTTTACGCAACGTCTGAGTATAATAATTATGACAATCAGATAATTCTATACAAACTGTTTAAGTTTGGAGGAGACGATGTATTTCAAAAAACAGATTTTGAATTGCAAAATTTCCCTGGAGTTGATATCGTTATACCTACGAAGTTTAATCCGCTGGATACAGCAAAATCAACTCAAAATTTCTGGTTTGCTCAAAATACCGTGAACGCAAAAGGAACAGAAAACTATGGTTTGCAGTTTGCACTATATGATTCTGATCTAAATCTTTATGGTTATTTCAGCTGGGATCCAGCAATTACAGCCAAATAAATTTAATTTTTAAAAGAGGTTCAGTATAAATCTGAACCTCTTTTTTAATAAAAACAAAGTCATGGCAAATATGCAGATTAATATAGTAGTAGAAACTTCACTCTTACTGAGTGAGTGTTTGGATCCAAGTCTGGATGCTGATAATCCGACTTTAATTTCTGATAAATATGTGTATATAGTAATTACACAAAGTAAAAAAAAGATCGTTGGACTAAAAAATGCAAAATTGACTTTTGCAAAAGCCTCAATTGACAGATTGATCTTTAATAT
>SEBM01000546.1 GCA_004296145.1 Flavobacterium sp. | reverse complement strand
CTCTAATATAGGATTTTGATTGTAGATTTTGTTTACAAAAACCAATCTTGCTCCTAAATCTACTACAGGTTGGTATCGTAATAAGTTTACACTACTACGTAATTCTAAGCCAAAAGTTTTAGGTTGTGTCAAATTTGTTTCATTGCCAATGTTTTCATAGTGACTAAATAAACCTCCTCTAAAATTTCTGATGTAAGCCAAAGAGCCAATTTCTGCATCAGGAAACGCGATTGGAAAGCGGTAATTGAAAAGTAATGTGTTTTTTAATACACTTTTTGCGCTAATTTGTCCGTAGCCAAAAACAGTATTAATTTCATTATTTAAGCTTAAGGATCCGCTGCTTTCTTGAAAATTGAAGCTTGTGGTAAAAGAATGATTTCTGGCAATGCCAGGGAAATAGAATAAACTTTCAAAAGCCAACAAATCTCCAGTTAAGTTTTGGTCGAAAGGTTGATTAAAATAGCTAAACCTTAACGATTGCGCCCAACGAGGGGCAACATCCCGCTCTGCTGTGCGAATACTATGACTAAATCCAATACCGTAACTCATCGGAAAATTGATGTTTTTACGAAACAAAGCTGCTTCCTTAGCTTCAAAATATCTCTGGGTGTAGCTTGTGCCAACTTCAGCTAAAAAACTGTAAGAATGATTGTAAGCATTAATGCTTAAGGGTAAACTTGCTTTTAAATCAATAAAATTTTCTCGCCAATTGGCTTCGTTTACCACCTCATTTTGTCTGTAAAAACCTATTCGAGGTCTATTTCTTAAAACAGCGGTAAAAATAGGATAGAGGCTTTTGTAAGAGAAACCTGCATTGTATTCAACTCTTCTTAAATCGCTGTGGTAGTTAATTCCTGTAAAAAAATCGAATGTGTTTAATAAATCATTTGATTTGAGTTGTAAACCAAATCTATCATTGTCATCAATTGTAGGACTAATGCTATGAAAATTAAATGAATTGGCCAGCGGGCGATATTTTTTGGTTTCAAATTTTTCCGTAGGGATATTGTCAAATACATTTCCAGTGTTTTCTTGTCGCTCAGCTTCCTCCCCAAAATAAACAAATTGATTTTTTGTAATCGTTTGAGGTGAAATTTCTGTTTGAGCAATATCGTAACCAGTAAGCTGAAAATTGTTAAATAATATAGAGCTGCCATCGAAGCTTAAGCTAGGGTTAAAACTACCAAATTTTGCTGCCGTGAGCGCCATTATCTTTTTGTTTTCGATATCAACCTCGTAAATATTGTCAACGCCGCTTAAATGAGCGTTAAATGCGATTTTATCTTTTAAAAATATTGGTCTGCTTAATTGTTGGTTAGTTTCGGGGATAATTTTTTTATTTACTCCATTTTCTGTCAACCAAAGTGATTTTCCTTTTTCGCTAACGCTGATGTAGGTAATTTTAGAACCATCACTGTTTAAAGCGGGTGTTTGCAAAATTGAATTTTCTGTATTTGGAATGGTTTCTATTATTTCTCCGTTTTGCGGATTAACCACAACTAAATTCGATTGATTGCCCAAATCTATTTGTACTGCAACGATTTTTTTTCCATCAGCTGAGATAGAAGGGGAGAAGAGCCTTGATTTAAAAGTTAATTGCTTTTTCTGTTTGCTTGCAAAATTGTAAGTGCAAATTACGCTGTAGCTTCGTTGTTTATAACGTGGATCAACTCTAATCTCGTCCCAAACTAAAATACCATCGGCATAACTAAACCATGGTTGCTCCTGATAAGCGATTTTAAAGAGCTTCTCTTCACTTTTATCAGCATTGATAATCACAAAGCCTGGGGTTTCACTTTTGGTTTGTTTAAGCGCTAAAATTTGACCTTTTTTTATTTCTGTTGGCAAAAAATAACTGCTGGCAAATTTCGCAGTGCGATTGAGTGAAACATAATTTTCGTTGTTAATTAAATTGGCTTGTTTTTGCCATTCTGCTTTAAGCTGATTAATGGTTTGCTCGTAATATTTTTTTGTGTTTTTACCCGCAAATTTTTTCAAGCTGTTAGAGAATGGGTAAAGACGGAGAGGTCGTTTTTTTATATCGCTTAAGAGGCTATCGGCAATTCCTTTTCCAAACTCTTTTCTCAAGTTAGAAACCATCAAGTAACCGAGTTGGTAATAACCAGCGGTGATGTCTTTATTTGAGCCGAAATAATTTTTTGAGTAAGAAAAATTTTTACCGTTAAGGAGTGAAGTTCTGAAAGGCATGATCCATGAAGGTTGCCTTCCTCGACCGGCATTGGTTAAAGAAGTTTCGATGCTCACTGCGTCTCCTTCAAAAAACCATAAGGGTACAGCTGCTCCTAAGTAGGCGAAATAAATTTCTTCGGGAAAAGGCTTGGCTTTAGCGCCTGTAATTTTGTCGAATTGAGCAACGTGTCTAAGTTCATGAACGGCCAAGTTATTTAGCCAATCTTGGCTGTCGAATTGCTGCGGAGGAGTGGTGTAAAATTGTGACTTTTTTGGGGCGAGTTGAACGAAGCCATTTGCTACAGTTCCGCGGTTTTGTAAAACGATTGGAATAGCTGTTTTTTGAAGGCTTAAACTGTTGGCAACTGAAGGATAAATTTTACCGATGGTATTAGCCATTCTTTGAGCTTCATTTTCTAACTCGGTAGGGTAGATGATTTTGAAACCCTTTGTTTGTATTTGCCTCCATTTTACACTAAGTGGATTTTGTTCACTGTCGAAAATTTGCGAAAAACCACTTAGTGAAATAAAAGTTAATATGATTAGCGTTAAAGTGCTGATTTTTAAATTTATATATAAGTAATTTAATTTCATATTTACTGATTGCTAATTTATTTAGTTTTTTAAATCTTTTGATGATTTGTTTTTATTAATTTATAC
>SEBM01000545.1 GCA_004296145.1 Flavobacterium sp. | reverse complement strand
GCTTTAAAGCCCTCATTTTTTGTTCGTGAGATAGAAAAAACCTGAAAGCCTTCACTTAAATAAGCTTCAATAATGCCTTCCCCAATTCCCTTACTTCCGCCAGAAATGATTAATATTTTATCCATTTAATTTTTTTCTAATTCCGTGCTACCGCCATTATCAATAATAATAAATCCCATAAAAAGTGACAAAAGATTAGGATTTTGATATTCTGATATTTCCAATAAAAATACGCGAAAACTAATCCTATAAAAAATGGGCCCACTACATTTATCACAGTTCCATATTTATAATGCATTAAAGCGAAAAGCGAGCAAGAAATAAAAATTGCAATATGTGGGTTCTTGAAAATTTTCGTCAAACGGGGCTGTAAATAGCCTCTAAAAACTAATTCTTCTACAACACCAGCAGTAAGCGCAGTAAAGAATAATAATAGATACCTATGCTTTAGAAACTGAATCATCTTTTGCAACAACAGGCTTCTGTTTTCTAATCCTAAGAGTTTAAAAAGCACTTGAATGCTGATTACGCCTATAAAAAGAGTTAAAAAAATTAAGATGATGGAGATGATATAGAAGCTAATATTGTATTTCTTTTCTTCCCAAATCAGTAACTTTTGATTTTCAACCTTTAATGCATAAAGCCAAATGCCTAGCAAGCCAAGCCAAAAGGTAAATCTAGAGAGGTAGGCTGCACTTGTTTTTTGTAAGCTAAACAAGGAGGAAATTGACGCAGCAGCAAATGGAAATAAAAACAATAATAAAATAATTAAAATACATCCTATTATTATGGATTGATTGTTTTTTTGAGCTATTTGCATAAGCGTTGAAGATACTGATTATTCAGTAAATGGAGGAGTGGTGTACACCAAATTAAGGCTCGGGTCTAAAAATTTTCCAGTTGCAAAGTCTCTTTTAAAGCGACTCCAACTTTCTTCAAAGACAGGTTTATGCTCCTCATCCTTAATTGGATTGGGGAATTTTTCGCTGTCCATTTTATACTTTATTGGGATATCGGTCATTTCAATGTTATAGTTAATTGATAAGTAGTGGAGCAAGGATTTTAAATCCTCGAATTGATAAGTATAACCCAACAATAAATTCTCTCCGAATAAGTCCAATCCGAATGAAATCCACTGTAAATCAAGCTGATATTTTTCCTTTGTAGTATCGAAAATAATTCCGAGGTTCAGCACCATACCTGCATAATCAGGGAGCAATCTGTAATCAATTAAGATACTTCCATTCTTTTTATCTCCAACAAAGGCATTAAGTTGACTAAAATCTGCGTAACATATCTTGCCTAACGGATTTACTTCAACCTCTTTTTTAAAGCAAACGCTGTTCTCGACTCCTATGTATTGCCCATAATTCGGGATGCGGCGATAACCACATTTTTTATATAGCGATATGGCATCCACTTGTCTCTTTCCGGTTTCTAGTAAACAAGTTTCGTAACCTAATTCGCCTGTCCAGCTTTCTAACTCCTTTAAAACTGTGGTTGCAATTCCTTTTTTTCTGCCATTGGGCGATGTATACATCCGTTTTACTTCCATCGCCACTGGCGAAAGTTCTTTAATTGCTCCACATCCCAATGGGATTTCATTTTCATAGGCAACCACAGCGTGTTTTATCTTGTCGATTTTATTAAACTGCGCATAAAAAGCGTGTTCGTTGCCATCTATTTCTGCTAACTAAGCATCAAGGTATTTAACCAATACTATAAAATCTGGATGCTCCGAGTCGGTTCTAATCGTTGTAATCATGGGATGAATTTATTAGTATTTGATGTTACTTTCTTCTTGCTACCAGCCATCCGCCGACGATAGATACTGGCGCAAAAATAAAAATAGCCATTAACTGTGTCCAATGTTCACCGCTTGCCTTTAAAAAAGAAAAAGTAGCAAAAGCGGCTATCAGTAAAGCAAGAATATAATTAATTTTTAGGTTGCCTGTTTTTGCAATCAACTGTGTAATCCATCCAGCTAACGCCGAAAATATGATTCCGTTAATCGCAGTTTGTATCATCACGCTAGTTGAAGCAGCTGAATGCGCCTCGATATCAAAAACCTTAAAAAAAGTCAATGCAGTGGCTGCAAATATGATGTAACCAACTATTACCGCTAAAATTTTTCTAATCATAATGTATTAAATAGCTTGTCCGAAAGTTAATGAATTGTTATCGGGGTCTAACAAGGCAAATTCTTTTTGTCCCCAAGGCTTAAGATGCAAATGCCCTGCCTGTGGAATGTTCAATTGTTTTGCCAAAGCTAAGCTATACCACTCTTCAATGTGATTTGTTCTAATATAAACCTGACCATAATTTTCTGAAGGGTTTAGGGCCGTAAACTCAAAAAAATGAATTTCGATATCGTCTTTTTTCAGCATCAGGTAACCATCATAATCTTCTTTGCCTAATTGTTCAAAGCCTAATTTGTTGATGTAAAAATCCCTAGTAATTGCTTTATTTCGCATAGGAAGTTTTGGACTGATTTGAGTAAGCATAATGAAATCTTGTTAAAATTTGGCGTTAAACAATAATTAATTAGCTAGTTACAAGCACATTCCTGCCTAAAGTTTTAAAGCGAACGCCATTATCTTGCGTAACCGTAATGGTAATGTGGCCACCTTTGCTGAGGTTAATATCACTAACTTTTCCAGATTTACCTTTGTGTGTTCCGCCAATAACATTGCATTGGTCGCCATCTTTTAAAGTAGTTGTTGTCATAAGGCTATTAATTGCTTTCTAAAATTAATAATTTCTTATGAGAAGATATAAGATTATTAGACTGGAGTATTTGAATAGAGAAAACCTTCAAGGTTTATCGGAAAAGATTCTCAAGAGGTGGCAATA
>SEBM01000544.1 GCA_004296145.1 Flavobacterium sp. | reverse complement strand
TATTCCATCAATAACATAAAAAAGTTTAATTTTAGAAAAATCAAGATGATTAGAGTTATCCGGATTAAGTAAATCTTCATTTTTCTGATTAAAAACAGAAATCTCTGCACTTATATCATGTGTGAAATTTAGCTCTTTGTAATCTTCATTATCACAGCTTAAAAAAACAAAAGCAATTAAAACTATCAATATTTTTTTCATAATTTATGGTTTTATATTATAAGTCATTTTTACACCTTCATTGTAATTTGTTCCACCTGGATTAAAGTTATTATAACTATAAAATCCGTTATTTTCTCCATTCCTCCATCCCCAATTCATAGAAAGACAATAGCTTGTGACTGACCTACAATCCTCAAAAAAGCTTGTCATAATGTAGTGACCGTCACACACCCACATATGTCCAGCAAGAGTATTTTTATTAAATCCTTCCAGAATCACCGGTCTTCCTGCATCTAATTCTGCTTTTAAAACTTGATAATTATAGTTTGCTTTTTGAGCAGAAGCGTACTTGAATTTATTCTTTAATACTAAACTTAAATCTGTAGACATAGAAACTCCAGTACCATTACAACTATAAGAAGGTTCTCCTGGAGAAACATTATTTATAGCATTATGAATATCTAGTATAAAGTTTGCAGTTGTTGATGTAGCATAATCCTTAGGCATTGCAGACCAATTATAAGTTGAAGGATATTGATAATACTTCATAACCTGTGCCATAGCAATAGGTACGCAACCAGCAAAAACATGTTTATTACCATCAGTACAAGAAATATATCTCAATGCATCATTAAAACCATCATATTGCCACCATTTCGTTTGCAAAAAAGGTCCTTGTGAGCGTGACTCAGTATGTTCATAACATTCAGGATTTGGTATATCTGCTATAGCAAGTATATCTTTCTTATTAGTTGTACTGACACCGTTACCATTACTAATCAACATATTCCGAACTTGCTTCCAAATATTTTTTTGCTCTTTTGTTTGTTCTAATTGAGAAGTTTGAATTTTCGATATATATTTTTTCTCATTTTCCATCCAAGATCTCAGTTCTAAAGGATATGATTGATCTTTTCCATCATCAAGTACAAACTTATTATCTTCTGAAAAACCGATTATAGGCTGTGTTCTATTGTCTGCAGAAAGAATAACAAATCCTCCTTCAAAATAGTTAATAACATAAAAAACAGTAACACCTCTGTCATTTTTAACTTCATTAACATTTTCAATTTTCTTTTTAGAAATAGTACTTTTTCCTGAATAAGAATTATTCTTATTCGATCTAAAATAAATCTCTGATCCGATTTCTTTTGCCAATAACGATCCTACAAAGTTTTCATTCTGACCTTCTAGTAAATTACCTGATTCATTATCCTTGGAGCAGGAAAACAAAAAAAGTACGCTCAAAACAAAAATCCATTTAATTTTCTTAAACTGTTTCATAATTATGGTTTAAATTAGTAAACATTAAAAAAAATAAATTAAAGCAAGGACAACTACCTCAATAAGCCATAAAAATACAACTATAGGATAATGTTAAAAAAACACTTAAATACAACTAATACTTAAATAATATATTAACTACTTTTACCCTACTAACCCAAACAATATGGACTTATTCATTTATTTATTTGCCGCTCTTTTTTCAGTATTAAACCCGATAGGCACTGTACCTATTTTTGTTGGTTTAACACAAGATGACTCTCAAAAAGAACGCTCCAGAATTTCGTTGTGGACAGCCGTAAATGTTTTTATCATTTTGATAGTTTCTTATTTAATTGGTAAATATGTATTGACTTTTTTCGGAATAAGCATTGATGCGCTTAGAATTGCCGGTGGTATTATTATTGTGAATTCAGGTTTTTCACTACTTTCCGGAAAATTCAATAAAAAACGAGGAATCAACAAAAAGATCGAAAATGATGCACAACACAGAAATGACATTGCTTTAACTCCGTTGGCGATTCCGATGCTGGCGGGACCGGGATCAATTTCTTTATTGATTGCTTTTTATCAGGAACATCATGAAATGGAAGAAATTATAATTTCAAGCTTACTTTTTCTGATAACACGAAATTCGAAACAGACAAGCATGAAATTTTTGTTGATGAAAATGCTTTGCAATTTCCGCTGATTTTGAGAACTAAACAAAACGGCGATAAATTTATTCCTTTGGGAATGAAAGGATTTAAAAAGATAAGTGATTATTTTATCGATGAGAAAGTTCCTTTACATTTGAAATCCGATATTCCGATTTTGGTTAACGGAAACGGAGAAGTAATTTGGATTGCAGGCATGCGTCAGGATAACCGGTACAAATTAACTAAGGCAACAAAAAAAGTTGCTATATTCGAACTCGAAAATTATTAAGTGGAAAGCAGATACGCATATATCGAAAAACAGTACATCGGCAGGGATTATGTTCGCATTTTTATCAGGCTGATTATGGCTGCATTCTGTTTTGCAGCTTATGTTTATGAACGTGATCGTGATAATACCCAGGATTTATTTCTGGTTGTTGGTTTTGGTATAATCGGCGTTTCAATGCTGTTGCTTTTCCTTATTCAGTACAAAATCGTTGTTGATAACGGCAGCTTAATTTTAGACGGACTTTGGACAACAAAACGTGTGAAAATTGATTTAAACAGCATTGTAGATGTTAAAAAGGCTACTTACAGCAGATATTTTTTTAACAACCCGGTTTACAATCTTCACACAAAAGGCACCATCAGATTCTATTCATCGGGCAAAGACGCAGTTGTTTTAACAGATCGCGACGGGCTTGAATATTTCATTGGCACGCAAAGACCAAACGAATTACTTCTCGTTGTTAAAGACGAGATGAAAAAG
>SEBM01000543.1 GCA_004296145.1 Flavobacterium sp. | reverse complement strand
ATAAATTTTTATATATTTGAGAATAGTTATTCGTTTTTTTTACTGCTGCAAAATGTGATTTTAATATTTTGAAATAATTGTAAAAAATACACGTTTCTTACAAAAACAGCTTCCGCCCAAAGCATTGTTTTTGAAAATATGGTTTTCTAAACCATAAAGCTAACCTACAGACAGAAATAAAATGACGAAATTTATATATAGACTTTTAGTTTTATCGATATTCTTTTTGCCCCAACTTTTTAATGCTCAAATTAAAAAAATCGGAGTTCCGTTTATCACCAATTATACCCCAAAAAGTTACAAAGCCGCTTCAGAAAACTGGGATCTTTTGCAGGATTCCAAAGGCATGATGTTTTTTGCCAATCATTTCGGAATCATGCAGTTTGACGGTGTTCGTTGGCATATTATCACGCAGCCCGACAACAAAAGTATGGTTCGTTCACTCGCCATCGATAAAAAAGATAAAATGTATGTAGGTGCGCAGGGCGATTTTGGTTATGTTATTCAGTTGCCAAACGGGCAATATAAATATACTTCTCTGGTAAAATTACTTCCGGAGTCTGCCAGGAATTTTGGAGATGTTTTTCATACCGTTATTCGCGGTGATGAAGTGATTTATCTTTCTTATGGTGGAATATTTATTTATAAAAACAACAAAATCAAGATCATAGAATCTAAAGGTAATTTTGATGATTTCTTTGAAGTTACGAATGGCATTTATGTTTCTGATAATGTCAGAGGTTTACTGAAACTGCAGGATGATGTTTTGGTCGCATTACCCAATAGTCAGCAATTTATCGGATTAAAGATTAGAAAGATTTTTGAAACTAAAAATGGCCTGCTGCTTCTTACCCAAAAAAGCGGACTTTTCCTTTATAAGGATAATCAAATAAAACCTTTTGCAACAGAGGCTGATTATTTATTAAAACAAAATCAGATTTCGACAGGAACATTGCTTTCTGATGGATATTTTGGAATTGGGACACGTCAGGGCGGGTTGGTAGTTCTGGATGGTGACGGAAGACTGATTCAGCATATCAACAAACAAATGGGTTTGCAAAATGAATATGTTACGAATCTTAAAACAGATAAAGAAGGCAATTTGTGGGTAACGATGAAAGAAGGTATTTCGCTGATTCAGATTTCTTCGCCTTTGTCGAGAATACTGGATACTTCAAATTCTGAAACCAAAATATACTGCAGCCAGATTTATCAGAACAAATTGTATATCGCTACTGATAATGGTTTGTTTTGGATGGATTGGGACGCTTATAAAAACGGAAAAAGAGAAAATGCGCATTTTAAATACATCAGCGGAATGTCTGAAAATGTATGGAATATTGGTGTTTTTGGAAATTCGCTTCTGGCTTTTGAAAAAACCGGAATCTTTGAAATCAACGGAACTTCGGCAAAATTAGTTGCTAAAATTGATGGAGCATGGCAAGGCGTCATAATTCCGAATCATCCTGATTTATTGCTTGTTGGCGGTTATACAGGATTATATTTATTAAAGAAAATAAATGGTTCCTGGGTTTATCAGAACAAAATAAAAGGTTTTGAAGAAAGCAGCAGAATTATTGTAACAAATAATGATGAAATCTGGGTTGCGCATGGTTATAAAGGAATTTATAAAATAAAACTCAACAAAACATTTGATGCTGTTTCTAATGTTGCGTTTTTCAATCAGAAAGATGGTTTTCCGTCGAGTTTGTTTTTAAATACTTTTAAAATAAACAATCAGATTCTTTTTGGAACAACCAAAGGAGTTTATGAACAGGATAAAACTTCGAAGAAAATGATTCCGAATGCGGTTTTCAGAAAAACACTCGGAATGAACAATCATATTCGTCTTTTGAAAGCTGATAATCAGGATAATATTTGGTATATATCCGGTGAAAACACGGGAAAACTGAGTCGAAATAAAAAAGACTTTATTAAAGAAGAACTTCCTTTTAGAAAACTGATGTATTTGTATGTTCCCGGTTTCGAAAACATTCAGACTACGGCAACAGGCGACGTATTTTTTGGCACGCAGGACGGCTTAATTCATTATAACAATACAAAAGGGAAAACATATCAAACCAAATATAAAGCGGTTATTTCTGAAGTAAAATGTATTTTTCCGAAAGATAGTTTGCTGTTTTCCAGCAGATATGATGTGCTGCCGTCAGATTCTGTAGAAAAACGCTGTTCTGTTTTGGCGTATTCTCATAACGCTTTGCACTTTTCTTTTGCGTCTTTATTTTATGATGAAGGTGATGCAACAAAATACCAATACTGGCTGGAAGGTTTTGAACCAACATGGTCGGAGTGGAGCCTTCAGACTGAAAAGGAATATACGAATTTACCCGAAAATGAATATATCTTTCACGTAAGGGCAAAAAATATTTATGATGTTGTGAGCGAAGAAGCTGTTTTTAAATTTGAAGTTTCTCCGCCGTGGTATAGAACAAGTTGGGCTTATATTTTATACTTTGTTCTTTTTGGAGCTTTGATTTATACGATTATCAGATACCAGAAAAATGTTGCCGAACGCAATCGTTCGCAACTGATTATTAATCAGGAAAAGGAATTATTATTTACAAGGGCAGAATTTAATGAGCAGAAATTGTTATTAGAAAAAGAAAACCTGGAAGCAACACTTAATCTTAAGAATGCCAAAGTAGCTTCTAATACAGTCAATCTTATTCATTTAAATGAAATCCTGCTTTCTATAAAAGAATTAATTATTCAGATTAAAAAAGATAATGATTTGAGTTTATTGACCAAAATAAACCGAATTATTGATCACGAACTACAAGGTGATCAGCATTGGAACGAGTTTGAAGAAATCTTCAATCAGTTGCATGATAATTTTAT
>SEBM01000542.1 GCA_004296145.1 Flavobacterium sp. | reverse complement strand
CTTGTTGGGTTTCCTTTTAAACAAGTATTATATTTACAATCACAAAAGTATAAAATATCCTTATGATAACAAGTGTTTTTAGAAAATCTACACCATTAAATTATTCATTGGTTGTAATTTTGATACTGGTTTTCTTTTTTCTTTATCAAATTCAGGACCCTTCATGGATAAGTTCCTCGTTTTTGGCGTTTCAAAAAATAAGTCTTCTATGCTTTGTTTTTGCTTCTTTTTTCCTGATTAATTTCATAATAAAAAAGAACGGGCTCAGTAAAGACAACGGTTATTCGATATTTTTCTATTTATTGTTCCTGTTATTTTTCCCAACAATATTTAATAATCCGAATGTAATTTATGCCAACTTTTTTATTTTACTGGCACTTCGAAGATTGATTTCGCTTCAGTCATTAAAAGCTTCAAAAGAAAAAATATTCGATGCCTCTTTTTGGATTTTAATAGCTTCTTTATTTCAATTTTGGTGTATCCTTTTCCTGATATTGGTTTTTATATCGATTATTTTTCACGTTTCACGCGATTACAGAAATTGGGTTTTGCCATTTATTGCACTTTTGGCTGTTGCAGTTATCTTTTTATTGATATCATTAATCTTCCATATTGATGCTGTTCATTTTTTCGAAAAGCGTGCTGTAGTAGATTTTAGTATTGATTATTTTAAAAATAATTATGAAAATGGCGCCCTTTCTATTTACGCTGCAGTAGTTTTATTTTTTGTTTTTTCAATGTTGAGCACATTATCAAACAGGCCACAAATTGTTCATTCATCATACAAAAAGATAGTAGCCTGCTTTTTTATTGCAATCTTTGTTTACCTTATTTCACCTGATAAAAGCAACGATTTACTATTATTTAGTATAGCACCATTAACGATTATGGCAGCAAGTCATATCGAATATATGCAGAAAAGACTAAATAATGATATTGTATTTTATATATTGATTGCCTGTAGTTTATTTACTTTTTTCTCTCAATTATAATTTACTTCCGTAAGCAAGATCGCCTGCATCACCAAGACCCGGAACGATATAGTTTTTCTCATTCAGTTTTTCGTCGAGAGAAGCAACCCATAAATGGCAATTATCCGGAAGATTTTTTTCCAGGTATTCAATTCCTTCGGGAGCTGCAATTACTACCACAATATGAATTTCGTTTGGAGTAGCATTCTGAACCAGCTTTTCATGAACAGCAACAACAGACTGACCAGTTGCCAACATTGGATCGAGAAGTAAAACGGTTTTATTATTGATGTTTGAAAGCGCCTGATATTCAACCAAAATTTCGAAATAATCATCATTGTTCGGATGGTGTCTGCAGGCAGAAACAAAGCTGTTTTCTGCATGATCAAAATAATTTAAAAAACCATTATGAAGAGGTAAACCGGCACGTAAAATAGAACACAAAACCAAATCTTCACTTATTTCTGTCGTTTTTTTAATGCCAAGCGGAGTCTGAATTTCGACATCTTTGTATGATAAAGTTTTGCTCAGTTCATATGCCATGATTTCACCAATTCTTTCAATATTTCTTCTAAAACGCATACTGTCGTTTTGAACATTTATGTTTCTGATCTGACCAAGAAAATGATTTAGTACACTGTTATTTTGAGATATATAATGAATTTTCATAATGAGTTTTTATAATTATTATCGTGTAATCTTTGTTGATAACGAAAATTTAAAGGATTTTTTCGCACTATAAAAGTATAAAAAGTATCTTTGTGTCTATAAAAAATAAAGACATGTTTTCAAAATTAGCATATTCGGTTTTCGAACAAAGTATAAAAGATTATCATCAGTTTGATAATGTTGACCAGCCAATAAACAATCCTTATCCAAAAGATAAGTTTGAGCATTTATTATATTTAAAAAACTGGATCGACACAGTGCAATGGCATTTTGAAGATATCATTCGTGATCCGCAAATTGATCCTGTTGCAGCTTTGACGCTTAAAAGAAGAATCGATGCATCTAACCAGGAACGTACCGATATGGTTGAGTATATTGACGGATACTTTTTGCAAAAATACAGTAATGTAAAAGCAAAAGACGGAGCAAAAATCAACTCAGAAAGTCCGGCATGGGCTTTTGACAGATTGTCTATTCTGGCATTAAAAATTTATCATATGCAGGAAGAAGCTACTCGTGCAGAGGCTTCGCAAGAGCACAGAGATAAATGTCAGGAAAAACTAAATGTTCTTTTAGAACAAAGAAGTGACTTATCTACAGCAATTGAAGAATTACTTACAGATATCGAAAACGGAGATAAATTCATGAAAGTGTACAAACAAATGAAAATGTACAATGATGATGATTTGAACCCGGTATTATATCAAAACAAAAAATAATATTCTAGATTAATATTTGTCTATGATAACAATTGATATATTAAAAAAACTCAAAGAGTCAGAAGACAAAGTTGAATTTAAAAAAGGCGAAGGAGGTAATATATCTTATGATGGCGGGTCTAAATCCAAACCTAATGATAGGCGAAGGTGTATTTTAGGATATATTACCGCTTTGTGTAATGAAGGCGGAGGATATTTAGTTATTGGAATGAGTGATAATTATCCACATGAAGTAGTTGGTACTCAACAGAATTTAGGTTCAATAGGAGAACTTGAATCTAAAATATATACCGATACAGGAATTCGTCCATCTATATATGAACTTTACGAAAATTCTAAAAGAGTATTAGTAATAGAAGTTCCTTGTAGACCGGCTGGAAAAGTTTTTAAATTTGAAGATGTTGCTTTAATGAGAGTTGGTGAAGAATTGAAGCCAATGTCAGATGAATTTTATTTAAAAATTATTCAAGAACAGGAACCTGATTTTTCACAGCAAATATGCGAGGA
>SEBM01000049.1 GCA_004296145.1 Flavobacterium sp. | reverse complement strand
TTTAATATGTTTTTGATTTTCTCTAATTGATGAATAAGCAGTATCTTTGCTCACTTTAAAAAATAAGTTACATGTCATTATCACAAATTCTTACACCTTCTATACAAAAAGCAATACAGGCATTATTTGATGTTACTGTTGATAAAATCGAATTTCAGACTACCAGAAAAGAGTTTGAAGGCGATATTACAATGGTAATTTTTCCTTTGTTGAAAGTGATAAAAAGCAATCCTGCAGAACTCGGAAATAAAATCGGAAATTATCTGGTTGAAAATGTTTCTGAAGTTGCCAGATTCAACGTGGTTTCAGGATTTCTGAATATTGTAATTTCAGATAGTTATTATCTGAATTTCTTTAATGAAATAAAAGACAATACAAAATTTGGTTATGTAACTCCAAATCCGGATGATAAAGCTATTATGGTTGAATATTCTTCGCCAAATACAAATAAACCTTTGCACCTGGGTCACGTACGTAACAATTTATTAGGATATTCTGTTGCTGAAATTATCAAAGCTTCTGGTAAAAAAGTATACAAAACACAGATCATCAACGATCGTGGAATCCATATTTGTAAATCAATGCTGGCTTGGGAGAAATTTGGAAATGGAGAAACTCCTGAAAGCTCAAATTTAAAAGGAGATAAATTAGTTGGTAAATATTATGTTGAATTTGACAAAGCATATAAAGCTGAAATCAATCAATTAATTGAAACTGGTAAAACCGAAGAAGAAGCAAAAAAACAAGCTCCGATTATTATCGAAGCTCAGGATATGCTTAAGAAATGGGAAGGTGGAGATGAAAAAGTAATCACACTTTGGAAAATGATGAACCAATGGGTTTATGATGGTTTTGCTACGACTTACAATAATCTTGGAGTTAATTTCGATAAATATTATTATGAAAGTAATACCTATTTATTAGGAAAAGATGTTGTTCAGGTTGGACTTGACAAAGGTGTTTTTGAAAAAGATCCTGATGGTTCAGTTTGGATAGATTTGACAGATGAAGGTTTGGATCGTAAGATTGTACTTCGTTCAGACGGAACTGCAGTTTATATGACACAGGATATTGGAACTGCAATTCAACGTGTAAAAGACATGCCGGATGTTGGTGGAATGGTTTACACCGTTGGAAACGAGCAGGATTATCATTTTAAAGTTTTATTCTTAATTCTGAAAAAACTAGGTTTTGACTGGGCTTCAAGTCTGTATCATTTATCATACGGAATGGTTGATTTACCTTCCGGAAAAATGAAAAGCCGTGAAGGAACTGTTGTAGATGCAGACGATTTGATGCAGGATATGACAGACACTGCCAAACAAATTTCTGAAGGTTTAGGAAAACTGGATGGTTATTCTAATGAAGAAAAAGCCAAAATGTACAAAACAATTGGGCTTGGGGCATTGAAATATTACATTTTAAAAGTAGATCCAAAAAAACGTATTTTATTTAATCCGGAAGAATCTGTTGATTTTGCTGGAAACACAGGACCGTTTATACAATACACTTACGCGAGAATTCAGTCCATTATTCGTAAAGCTGATTTTGATTTTTCAAATAAAACTGATATTAAAGAATTGCACGAGAAAGAAAAGGAATTGGTAAAACAAATTGAGCTTTTCCCGGAAGTAATTCAAAATGCAGCACAAAATCATAGTCCGGCTTTAATAGCCAATTATACTTATGATTTGGTAAAAGAATATAATTCATTCTATCAATCTGTTCATATTTTGGGCGAAGTTGATTTGACTAAAAAAATATTCAGAGTCCAGCTTTCTCAAAAGGTTGCTGAGGTTATAAGATCAGCGTTTACTTTATTAGGAATCGAAGTTCCTGAAAGAATGTAAAAGTCTATAAAACAATATTTTGAAGCCGATAGTTCTAACTATCGGCTTTTTTTGTTTCCATTTTCCTTAATGAATACAATAGCCTGATTTATAATCTATAAACTTGATATAAATATTTTAACAAATAATTCTTACATTTTAATGTGTTAAAAGAAGCTAAAGTCTTGTTAAAATTATATCGTTTCGATAGATTTGCGCCAATTAATTCAAAAAATAAAATAATGAAACAAAAATTAAAGGGATTCATAGTATGTCTATTCCTGTTTACGTTGCAATTAGTTTCTGCACAAGACAGACCAGTCTCCGGTGTAGTATCAGACAATGCAGGAATACCTCTGCCGGGAGTTAGTATCCTGGTAAAAGAAACGAAAATGGGAGCTCAAACTGATTTTGATGGAAAATATTCAATCAAAGTATCACCAAACCAAACTTTAATATTCAGTTATATTGGAATGAAAACCCAAGAATTGGCAGCCAGTTCATCAACCGTAAATGTAAAAATGGCTGATGCAGCTGCACAAGAGTTGGAAGGCGTTGTTGTCACTACTGCAATGGGAATCAAAAAACAAAAGAAATCACTTGGGTATGCTACTACAAGTGTAAGTGCCAAGGATCTTACGGATGTTGCGAATGTCAATGTATTTGAATCCTTATCAGGAAAAGTTGCCGGAGCCGATATAAGTACGCCTGCCCAGGCCGGTGCTTCATCAAAAGTAGTTATTCGAGGTTTTAATTCGCTGTCAAATAGTAGTCCGTTATATGTAGTTGATGGAACACCAATCAACAATAGTAGTAATGGAGGAGGAACTACTGCTGATGGAAAAGCAATAAACAGTACAAGAAGTTTTGATGCCGGAAATGGTATAAGTGATTTAGATCCTAATAACATAGAAAGCATGACTATCCTAAAAGGAGCTGCTGCGTCTGCATTGTATGGATCAAGAGCTGCAAATGGAGTTGTGTTAATCACAACAAAATCAGCTAAAAATAAATCAAAAATAAGTATTGATTTTTTGACATCAACAGACTTTAACCAGGTAGCAAGAGTCCCTCATTTACAAAATAATTTTGGACAAGGATGGAATGGTCTTTCTTATTCATCATGGGAAGGAGCTGCTAATGCCGGTAATAATGCCAGTAATGAAAATGGTTCATGGGGAGCTAAATATAATGGAGAAGTAAGACCTTGGGGAGCTATTATTAATGGGGTACAACAAACTAAACCATATGTTGCATTACCAAATAATGTAAAGGATTTTTACACTACAGGAACTACGTTTACAAATAGCATTCGCGTAAGTGGTGGGGGTGAAAATTCAAATTTCTCATTAAATGCGTCTACTGTTGATTCAGATGGTATATTCCCAACAACTGCCGACGCTTATAAAAGAAATACTCTTGGATTAAATGCTGGTATTTTTGGAAATAAATTTTCAATAAGAACGAGTATAAACTATATTAACAAAAATCAAAATGTTGTAAATACAGGTCAGGGAGGTGCTGAGGGTGGTACAGTGGCACAGGCACTGGCACAAACACCAAGAGATATTAGCATTGTCGGATTAAAAGATTATAGAAATAATCCATATAATACACCAAGTGATCTTTATTCTCCTTACGTTAATAATCCTTATTTTGATTTAGAGGAAAACTCAACAAATATAAAAGGGAATCGTTTTTTTGGTAATGTTAACTTAAGTTATAAAATTACTGATAAACTTACTGCAACTTATCAGGTAGGTGGCGATTATAGAAATGAAAAAATAAAATCATACGGAGCCGTAATGAATTATCTGCCTGGATCAGCAAATGCAGATAATGGAAAAGCATTAGGTGTTGGAGGTGTAACTGAGAAGACAGCAGAAAATATCGAAACAGATACCAACTTCAATTTGACATATACTTCTCCAATTGGAAAAGATTTTAATCTAAACGCAATGGTTGGATTCAATACAAACCAAAGAAGCGGATCTTCATTAAGAGCTTCCGTTACCAACTTAGATGTTCCGAATTTTTATGAATTATCTAACTCAATATTGTCACCGATAGTTGTTCAAGATGATTATTTAAGAAGAAGTTATGGCGTTTTCGCATCTATTGAGGCTTCATACAAGGAAAAAATTTATGTAACATTGACCGGTAGAAATGATTGGACTTCAACGTTACCTCAGGGTAATAACTCTTATTTTTATCCTTCTCTAAGTGTAAGCGGAATTGTTCTGGACAATACGAATCATTTTATCAAATTGAGAGGTAGTGTTGCTTCTATTGGAAATGATACAGGATATTATCAAACAGGTAATTCTATGATTCCTGCAAATGCAGCTTTAGGATTTGGTAATATTTTGCTTCCAATTGGTGGTGTAAACGGATATGAATTATCAGGAAACCTTGGTAATCCTAACCTTAAACCAGAGAGAACAACCGAATATGAATTAGGTTTTGAAAGTAATTTCTATAAAAAAAGAATAAACTTAGATGTTTCTGTTTATCATAAAAAAACAACGGATTTATTATTTTCAAGACCATTAGCTGGTTCAACAGGATTTACATCACAAACAGACAATATATTAGATCTTCAAAATAGAGGTATCGAAGTTGTTTTGAATATTGTTCCTGTTAAGGTTAAAGATTTTCAATGGGATTTTACTACCACGTTCTCTAAGAATAAATCAAAAGTTCTTGATATAGCGTATGGTTTAGATAAACTGACTTTAGCATCTATGTACGGAGTTAATTTTGTAGCTGAGAAAGGACAACCTTTAGGTATGTTTACAGCTTTTACTCCTAAACTAAACCCTGACGGAAAACCAATTGTATCTTCTGCAACAGGATATTATGCAGTTGCAAATGACCAAAGTAATGTTGGAACATCCCAAAGAGATTTTGTTATGGGATTGAGAAACAACTTCAAATATAAAAACTTCACGTTAGGCTGTAGTTTCGACTGGAAACAAGGAGGAGAGATGTATTCTTATACAAAAAGAATAAATGAATTTTCAGGAAATGGAATGGAAACAACCTATAATGACAGAAATACATACATCATCCCAAATTCTGTTGTAGAAGTTAAAGATGCAGGCGGAAATATAACGTATGCTGAAAATACTACTCCAATGACAACAAGTAAAGTGACTAGTTTTTGGAATACATCATCAAATCCGGGTATAGAAGCAGGACATGTCATTGATAAGACTTTTATTCGCTTAAGAGATATATTTTTAACATACAGTGTACCAAGTACATTCACAAAAAAGATGAGCATAGCAAATGCAAGTGTAAGTTTATATGGAAAAAATCTTTTCATGTGGACACCAAAAGCAAATCCTTATGTAGATCCTGAATTATCAACTTATGGGGATGGCTTATTGAGTGAAGCGGGAGAGTTTGCAACGAATCCTTCTCAAAGATCTTATGGAGCAAGTCTTAAAGTTACATTCTAAAAAAATAAAAAAATGAAAAAATTTATTATAGGTATATTTATTTTATCGACTACATTCATTGGGTGTAGCACAGATTTGGATATTAATAAAGATCCTGATCTTTTGACTCCGGATACAACGCCATTAGCGTCGCAGCTTCCTGCAGGTATTATTGGGATCGTTGGAGCTGAAGGAGGAGTAATGTCAATAATTGGAGGTTTTTGGTCACAGTATTACACACAATCTTCCGGAGCAAACCAATTTAAAAACATAGATTCTTATACAATCACTACGAATGATTACAATTATGCATGGACTACTATGTATGATGCTCTCAATGATATAAAAACAGTACAAAGAAAAGCTTTGGCCGATGAAAATTGGAATTATTACTTAATTGCAACTACTTTATATGTTCAGGCATCTCAGGTAATGACTGATTTTTATGGTGATATTCCATATACAGAAGCATGTAATCCAAAAATACTGACACCGAAATTTAATACTGGTGAGGAAGTATACGATTTGATGATTAAAGATTTAAATGAGGCACTTTCTAAAGATCTTAAAACTTCAAAAGGAACTCTTCCTGGAAAAGACGATTTTATTTTCCTTGGAAACATGGCAAATTGGAGAAAATTTGCAAATACATTGAAGTTGAAAATTTACATTAGACAATCAGAAAAAAACAAAACGGTCTCAGACAATGGTATTTCTGCTTTATTAAATGATCCAAATGTTTCTTTCTTAGATATGGATGCCGCTGAGTCTAATTTTACAGGTTCTCCAAATTATGAAAATCCTTTATTTGAGTTTAACTATAAATTAAATTCAAGAGCAAATATGAGATTAAGCAGAACACTTGGTCAGTTCTTAAAAGACAATGCAGACCCAAGAATGGATCCTTTTGTATATTGGAATCCTGCAAGTACTGGCCCAAAAACATATGTTTTTCAGGATCAGGGAAATTATGAAGCCAACCCAGCTTTAGGATATGCAAAGGGACCAACTACTGCTTCTATTCCGAATGTAATTTATAACGGATCTCAAAAACCGGTTTATTTGATGTCATACGAAGAGAGTTTGTTTTTACAGGCTGAGGCATTAGAAAGAATGCATCAAAGCGGGAAAGCAAAATATGATGCGGCAGTAGTTGAGAATTTCAGAAAAAATGGGATTAACGCATCAACTGCAAATAATTTTATTAGTGGAGCATATACTTATCCGGCGACGGGTACATTTGATCAGAAATTAGAAGCAATAATTGTTCAGAAATGGGTCGCTAGTTATCCTGAAAATGGATTTGAAGCTTTCTTTGAAAAAAACAGAACAGATTATCCAAAAACTTCTCCGGTGGCGCAAAATGTTTCAACCTATATAGGAGGGCAATTTGCTTTTTCAGCGAGTCCGGATGTGGTAGTTCCGTATGGTACTTTACCGAAGAGAATTCCTTATCCTTTGACAGAAAGAAATTATAATGCCAATACCCCGGAATTGTTAAGTGCTACAACTAAAATTTGGTGGAATAAGTAATTAGTATTATAAAAGGATTAAAATTAAAACAATGAAAAATTTAAAAAATAATATAATTAGAATACTCTTCGGGATACTTATCTCAATTTCATTTGCTTCGTGCGATGAAGGTGGAAACCCGGAGGCTGGGGGAACAACTACCCAGGATTTTGCAGGTGACTGGTTCATTAATGTTAAAGTTGAAGGAGTAAGTAAGTTTATTAGATTCTCAACTTATAACACTTCTGCAAATGATAATACAATGTTTATTGATGATAATGGATTATCACAAAAGACTCCTACTTCGCAACTTTTAAAAGCGAAATATTCTATAAACATGAATGACGGTAATTTTGCTTCGGATATCGACACGCCTAATTTGAGACAAACCAGCAAAACAGTTACCATTACAAATGGTAAAATTGAAAAAATGGGAGGAATATCAAGAGGAGGTCACACAGTTGATAAAATTTCATTTACTGTAGAATATAGTACTGAGCCGGGTGTTAAGTATGATTATGTTGGTACAAAAAGGACTGGATTCAAAGAAGATGAATACTAAATGTTATTGAGTTATTCATAACATATTTACTTAATAAAAAAAGCCGATAGTCCTAAAACTATCGGCTTTTTTACAACTAACACAAACATTTTTATTTTACGAACTTGTCGATAATAGCATCAGTTTCAGCTTTTGAAGTGTCTGGTTTTAAATCAAACAAAAAGGTAAAAAGTGGTTTTTTATCAACATTAGGTTCTAAGTTTAAGTCTTTATGTCTGTCAAAAAGAGTTTGCCATTTGTCGCGAACGTTTTTCCAAATTGCATTATTCTCTTTCCACCAGTTTTGTGCAGCGATACATTTAATATCCGGAACTTTAGTGTAAACATCCATTCCTTTTTCCTGCGCTAACAAATAATCTTTTCCAGAATCATCTCTGATAAGTTTCTCATTATCCTGTTCGTGATTCCATCCTGTTTTTGTGATTTCATGGATATTTCTTCTTTTCAAAACATTATAATCATCACGTTTTGTGTGCTCTCTTCTTGGCAGCGGAGCATCGGCAATATTTGTCCAGTAATCTGTTCCGTCTACATGTACCCATGTTGCAGTTCCTTCATATCTCGGACTGTCATCTACCTGATATACTTTTTGAGTCCATTGTCCTTTTACATCTTTCTTGTTCAGTTTGTTGTATTTCCAGGAAGTGTTTTTGTCGAATGAATATAAATCTGTGTTTTCATATAACCAATCCTGTCTCCAGTGTTTGATGATCATTTTGTCACTTACAATTAATAAGTGCTGCATAACGATTTTGTTTGGCGTGTCTTCTACCAACTCTACCCATTCTAATCCGTAATCATGTTTTGTTTTAGATGGTTTATAAGTAGCAGAATCTTTTGGGTATTGAAAAGTTTCAGCGAAATTAAATTTCACTTCATAACAACCACACATCGATTTGATTGATTTGATGTCTTGCTGTTTTTTTGCGTCCTGACTGAAACCAAGACTACATGTTAAAGCCATAATAGCCGAAAAGTAGAGGATTTTTGTATTCATTTTTACTTTATCTGTTTTTGATTTTTTTGCAAATATATAAATTTAATTTAGATTGAATAAAAATAATTATATATTTGCACCGACTATTAAGAATGAATAAAAATAATGAAACCAAAAATTACCCTTTTTGCAACTATTGCATTTGTACTAAATCTTTCAGCGCAGGAGAAGCAAAAAGATACTATAAAATCTAAAGAGCAATTGTCTGAGGTTGTTGTTACGGGGCAGTTCGAGCCACAATCGATTAAGAAATCAGTTTTTAATGTTCGTGTTATTTCAAAAGAAGATATAAAACAATTAGCAGCAAATAATCTTTCAGATGTCTTAAATCAATATTTAAATATTACAATTAGAAATAGTGGAAGTGATGGTCGTTCTACGGTTTCAATGTTTGGATTAGATGCTCAATATTTTAAAATATTAATAGATAATATTCCTTTGGTAAGCGATACCGGAATGGGAACGAATGTTGATTTAACGCAGGTTAACTTAGACGATGTAGAAAGAATTGAAATTATAGAAGGTTCAATGGGAGTTACACATGGAGCAAATGCAGTAACTGGTATTTTAAATATTATCACAAAAAAAGGAGGAGGTTATAAATGGCAGATAGGTGCTACTATTCAGGAGGAAACTGTAGGAAATGAATTTGGTTTTTTTGATAAAGGGCGTCACATTCAGTCGGTTAAAATTGCTCACAATTTTAATAAAAACTGGTTCGTAAATGTTGGAGGAAATCGAAACGATTTTGCTGGTTTTTATGATGATAGAAAAGGGAAAGATTATAGTCTCAACAATGGTTTCAGAGGTTATGCCTGGCTACCCAAAGAACAACTTGTCGGAAATGCACTTATAGGATATCAGAAAGATAATTTTAGAATTTTTTACAAATTTGATTATTACGGAGAGAATGTAGATTATTATAACTCAATTTTAAATCCGCAGGACAATTATCCTTTTCCGGAAACTTATTTTGCCAGAGATAAAAGATATCTGACTAATCGTTTTTATCATCATTTAAATTTAAATGGAAAGCTTTTTTCTAAGTTAAATTATAATGTTTCTGTTTCTCATCAAAAACAGGAACGCGATGTTGAAAAGTTTAATTATCAAATAGAAACTCATCAGGAGTTTAATAATGAGAGAGATACTTATCAATCGAAAGAAGTCTTTTATTCAACCGGAACCTTAAGTAATTTCTTTAGTAGTAAGAAAGTTGATTTTCAGTTAGGATATGAAATTACAAATGAAAATGGCTTTTATGGTGGTGATGCCGGAACTTTTATGGATCAAAATCTTCATCAGGTTGACGTTAGAAAAAGGCTTGAAAACTATGATTTTTTTACAGTTGCAGAAATTAATTTATCAGATAAATTCTCAATTCGT
This sequence comes from Flavobacterium sp., assembly GCA_004296145.1. Classification (GTDB taxonomy): domain Bacteria; phylum Bacteroidota; class Bacteroidia; order Flavobacteriales; family Flavobacteriaceae; genus Flavobacterium. The sequence goes on along the minus strand of SEBM01000049.1, from coordinate 3,051 downwards.
CCCGGACTTCGATATTCTATCCAATCTGTTTTTGAAGACCAATATGCAAGCTCTTTAGGTTTAAGATATCTTTTCAAAAAAGGTTTAGAGGTGCGTGGTTCTTTAGGAAAATCGTACAGGACTCCAAATTTTGATGAACTTTATACTTACCTGGTCGATACAAACCATAACATACAAGGTAATCCTGATTTAGTTCCTGAAAATAGTACATCTTACGAATTAAGTTTTAAAAGATCATGTTATTTTGATTCAGGTGCTCAGATTGCAAACAATTTTGCAGTGACTTTTTTAGACGTAGATGATAGAATTGACATGGTTTTAACCCAAACGGTTCCTACTCTGAATTATAGATATGTAAATATCAATAAGTATAAAATGTGGAATGTCTCAACAACACAACAATACGCATATAAAAACTGGAATGTGAGGGTAGGAGCTGCTTTGGTAGGAGTTTCGAGAAAACTGGATCTGGCGGCATTAAAGTTAGTTTCGGATGACAAATTTTTATACTCTTTACAATTGAATTCAAGTATCTCTTATAACATTCCAAAATGGAATACTTTTTTCGCTTTATACTATAAATATAATGGAGAGCAACAGCAATTTGTTGCCGGAACAGATACGGACGGTAGTGCAAAATTCTTTTTAAATGAAATCAGACCTTACAGCTGGATGGATGGTTCTGTTCGTAAGTTATTTTTCAAAAATCGATTTGAAGTAACAGCTGGAGCCAGAAACTTATTTGATATTAAAAATGTTCAATCTGTTAGAAATGGTGGAGGTGATGCAACAGGAGGTGCGCATGCTGCAGGAAATACAGATCTTTTATTAGGCTACGGCCGTTCCTATTTTCTTAAACTAACATATAATTTAAATCTTAATTAATAAATACCATGAAAAAAAACTTTATTTTAATCCTTTCTTTTGTATTACTTGCCTTCACAGCATGTAATAATAATGATGATGAAGAGGTAGTAGTAGTTAATGCAGTTGCTTTTGCTGTTCCATCAGTAAATTTATCAGGTGCAAGTACTCCAATCGAAATTAAATTTGCTACTCCTACAGCTGCTGCCGGAAGTTTAACAATATCTTTTGTTGAAACTTCTGTAACAAGTGGTACAGATTTTACAACTTTACCTGCAGCTACAGGAAAAACGATAGTAGTTCCTTTTGAAAAAAATGTTTCTTCAGTATCTTTTACTTTCAACAAACTTATTGATGCTCTTGAAGGACAAGTTAAAAATGTTGTTTTCACTATTTCTAGCGCAACAATTAATACTACAATTGCTGAAAATAAATCTGTTCAGGTTAATTTTAACGAAATGCCTTCTCTGGGAAATTCTTTATCTCCTGAAGTTGGTGGACCATTACAGCCAAATCAGGTTTATGTTGATTTGAGCAGTGGTACATTGACAAAATCAGTAAGATCTTCTTGGGATTTAGGTTTTTATTCTGGAACTGAATTTAGAGTTGCATTAAACGCTTCTATAAATATGGCAGCAAAACAATTAGCAACTAATAATATTGATGAAGTACAGGTTGAAGATGAATCTATGATTATTTCTCAAGGAAGTGGTATTGCAACTCAAATTGATGATCCTGCAGGAAATATTTCAAAAACTACAATTGCAGAAGTTTCGGCTACGGATGCTGATAATAAAGTGTATTTGATATATTTAGGAAATGACAAAGCTGAAAAAGATCCTGTTTTAGGAAAAGAAGGTGCAGTAAGTGGAGCACCAAGAGGATGGAAAAAAGTTAGAATCTTGAAAAGCGGAAATGATTATAAAGTTCAGTACGCTGATATCGCAGCAACAACTCACCAAGAAGTTGTTGTAAGTAAAAATGCAGCTTATAACTTTACATTCTTTAGTTTAGTAGACAATAAAACTGTAGCTGTTGAACCTCAAAAAGCACAATGGGATATCAACTTCACAACGTTTACTAATATTATTCCTGGTGCAAATCCAACACCATATTTCTATCCGGATTTTGTTGTAAGTAATTTAAAAGGTGGAGCAAAAGCTTATCAGGTTCTTGTTACAGAAACTGTTACTTATGATAACTATACATTAGCAAGTGTTGATAATACCAAATTTACTGAAGATCAAAGAAATATTGGTTCTAACTGGAGAGGTACTAGTGCTCCTGGACCAGGGGGAACACCAGTTTCACAATTTGTTCTTAAAACAGATCGTTTCTTCGTAATAAAAGATCCTGCAGGAAATGTTTATAAATTGAAATTTACTGGTGGTGCATTAGAGAATTTAGAAAGAGGACATCCAACTTTCCAATACGCTATCTTAAAATAATAGCATTATGAAAGCATTAAAAATCTTAAGAATAATTTTCACCTTATTCCTGGGAGGAATGTTGATTCTTGGAGGTGTTCATAAATTTGAATCCCCAAGTCCGGCTCCAACGCAAATGGTGGAAACAATAAAAAAAGGCGAAGAAGTAGCACCAAATACAGAAGTTCTGAAAATAAAAAATTACGTTTTCGGAATGCAACAGACCAATTATTTTTGGCAGTTTCTTGGATTTATTGAGCTTTTAGCCGGAGTATTACTGATTAGTCAGGTATTCTCACTTATAGGTGCAATAATTGCTTTGCCTGTAACGATTAATATTTTTCTGTTTCACTTTTTCTTAGAACCAAATGAGGTTGGAGAATTAATACAGATGTCCGCATTATTGATTATTAATTTAGCAATAATTGGTTTTAGTTATAAACTTTGGAAACCAATGCTAATCAATAAAACGGCTTTAAAATTTAGTTAATCATTAGCTTTGTTTTTTTTATTACGCCACCCTCAAGGTTATAGGTAGCAGCTTTAGATACATCTACAACTTCTTTATCTGATGTAGAGCTGTAATACGGTATAACTTTATTAGCCCACGAGTAGCCGTCTTTAGTATATATTTTAATCTTCATCTCTACCTCTGTTACAAGGCTAAAGCCGGTGTTTGTGGTATAGGTAGCGGTGTAAAATCCCATTTTGTGCCTACCGGGATAATTGGACTTTCTTTAAACGGATAATCAGGGAAAAG